>DASTET010001013.1:0-3492 GCA_035709445.1 Blastocatellia bacterium
TAATAGACATTATTCTGAGCCGAACGTTCTTGAAACTGCGGGACCTGTTTGAAGAGCGCGGTCGCGACGGCCCGTTCGCGACCGACCTCGAAGACGAAGACCATTTCGAGCTTGCCTATGTCATAGATCGTCACCGCCGACGCCGCGCCCGCAAGCTCCGCAAGCCGGTTCTCATCAAGCCCGATCCCTATCGCGGTCTCAATGTCCTTCCTGCGATCCTGTAGCTTCAGATAAACGCGAGACCGCGTGAATGCCGTAAAGCTCGGGCTCTTGTAGAAGCTCGCGCGCGCTTTCGAGGCGAGCCACATTTTCATCAGCGAAGAGAGGTCGCGCGTCTGGAGATAGACCAGCCCGCCGCGCGGCATCACCCCGGCGAGCCGGAGCTGCTCGGCGAGCGGACGCGCCTGCTGCCCGTCCGAGCGGTGCGCCATTACCGCTAACATCATCGCGATAAACAGGACTATTCGGCTTGATCTCATAACGATGGTCTCCCATCTCAAATCTCAAATTTGAGATTTCAGATTTGAAATCTTAGAGCGTATATGGATTCGCTCGCGTTCGATGCATCTATACGAAGAAGCGACGTCGCTCTCGACTGCCGCGCGCGCTCGGCGGCTATAAACTCGGCGAGCGCCTTTTCGATACCGGCTTTCTCTTCGGGCCTCGTGGCCTCAGCCGCGAGCACTCTTTCAAGCGCTATGGCGCGGTCGTACTGGCCGAGCTGCGCCGCCGACTGCGCGAGCGAAGCGATAAGCTCGCGCTGGACCCTTGAGACAGCCGTGTCGTTAAGCTCGGCCAGGGTTCGGAGCCCGTCAGATCTTGTTCTTGTTATCTCAAGCGACGGCTCGAACGAGACGGTCGCAAGCGGCTCGACGCCTTCGTTCGCCGATGAGAGCACCCTCGCAATCACGGAGCTGATCGCCGTCTGCTGGTTGGCCGTCTCGCCCTCGGCAAGACGAATCGCCGCAAGGTCCCGCCCCAGGCGACCGTAAAGCAGTATCAATTGCGCGCGTGGCCCCGGCGCGCGGAAGAGTATCGGCCCGGTTATCGCCCCGTCGGCGTCGAGATAGATCGAACGCTCGAAGCTCGTCGCCGCCTCCGCGTCGCGCGCCACGCTGCGGGCGATCAGGCCGAGCTTCATCTGAGCGACCGGAGCGAGCGACCCGCCGGTGATAGCTTGAAGCAGCGAGCGCGCTTCATCGATGGCCCCTGCGCTCTCAAGCGCCGTTGCCTTGACGAGCATCGCGCCCGCGTCGCCCGCCGCTGCGCGCTGGTCGAGAAGCGATGAGACCCGGCTTACCTGCGAGCGGTCCTCGCGCACAATAAGGCCGACCACTTCAGCCGCCTGCGCACGGATGGCGTTCGGCGTGGTTCTTTCACCGATCAGGGTCGCTATCTTCTCCAGTGCTTCTCCGGCGCGGCCTGCCCTGGCGACCGCGCGGGCAAGCTCAAGCCGGTTGTTCGAATCATTGGGGTTCGCCTGCGCGATCTGCTCGCGAAAAGCGATCGCCTCGTCATAACGGCCTATGCGGGCCGCGACTTCGGCAGCCAGCCGCAACGCTTTCTGATTATCGGTCGAGCGCTCGACCATCATCCTGAGCAGCCGCGCGGCCTCATCGGGCTGGCCCCTGCGCGCTTCGATCTCGGCGAGCCCGGCAAGACTCGCATCGCTCGAATACCGCGAGCGGGCGGCAGCGCGATATGCGTCGTAAAGCATCGCGTCGGCCTCGGCCTCGCGCTGCTCGGCGATCAACAATGCATAAGCCTTCAAGCACCGCTCGTCGACCGCGCCGCGATCTTCGATGTTGTGCTTATCGGAAGGCCCTGCGTCCAGCCCGCAGTAGCGGCGCAGATCGGCAACCGCTTTGCGGGCGTCGCCGCCGCCGCGAAGCTCGATCAGCGCCGAAGCAAGCGGCAGCCAGTAATACCTCTGCTCGGCCCTCTCGCCGTCATCATCTTCGAGCGCGAGGCCGAGGTCGGCTTGCTCTTGCCTGATCGTCGCGATCAGCAATCTCGCTTCGTCGAACGAACGCTGCCGAATAAGATAATCGAGCAGGCGGCGGCGGAAATCCGCGAGCCCCTGCGCAGGGTATATGTACTCGGAGCCGCTGTAGTAGCCGTTCTCATACTGAGACGTTCCGAAGACGGCAGCCGCCAGGTCGGATAGCCGTTGATGCATGAGGCGATATAGCCCCGAAAGCAGAGGATCGGGCAGAAGCGACTCATCGATGATCATTCGCGCTATGACCAGATCGCTCGGCATCCGCGAGATAGCGCGGTTGAAAGTCGCGGCCACTTCGCCCGTCAGGCTCGAATCCCCCGAAGCGCGACGCGCCATCTCGCGCACAATCAGCTTGACCGCATCCAACCGCTCTTCCCGATCATTTCGGGTCGAGCGGTTCACGAAAGCGACTATGTAGTCCTCAAGCGGTGGGAGCGCCTCGCGCAGAAAGCCGTTATCGGCCATCACCTTCAGATAGGATTCCGCCTGGCTGATCGTCACCCTGCCGTTTATAAGCGTGCTCCATGCCTGAAGCGCGCTCGCGCGGTCGCCGCGCGCGAGCGCAATCGATCCGCGAACCACGGCCACCTCTTTCGCGCCCGGCGCAAGCTCGGCGGCGAGCGCAAGCGCGTCCGAGGCGCGGGCCGTATCTTTGCGGTCGAGATAATAGGCGGCAAGCTCGAGCTGCGCTTTCGCGCTCGACGGGTGGCGCTCGGCCTCGGCCACTACGAAATCGCGGCTATCATTCTGGCGGGCAGCAGTAAGGCCGAGCCAGAAGCCGTAGTTTCGCGCCGCAACGAACCAGTCATCGCCGACAAGCACGCGGGTCGGGTCGGGCTGGCGCTCAAGCATCTCGCCTATCGGTCGAACGTCGAGCGCGGCCTTAAAGAACGCTTCGGTCTCGACAGAAGTATCCTTCAAAAAGAGGCCGACCTCGCCGCTTCGCGAGGCTGTCCACGCCGGAGACTGTCGCGCGTTGGCGATGGCCGTCTGCGCGAGCGCCTTCTCGTTCTTCTCTAAAAGGAAGTTTATAAGCTGCAACTGGTATGGGCTGTAAGACGAGGCGAGCCTTTGCAGCTCGTCTCGCCGGGCCGACGAATAGAGCAGTGAGAGATAGCGGTCAACCCAGTCGACCTGGCCCGTGGCGAGATTTCCGCTCGCCCCGTTGTAGGCTGCGCGCAGCCATTCAAGCTCGCGCGCCGTGTCGCCTGCAAGCCGGTACTCGACGGCTATCTGATATTGATAGTCGAACTGCCCCTTGTAAGGATCGCGCGCGAACTCTCGGGCGAGCATCTCGGCGGCGCGGATAAAAGCGGCCCGCCGGTTGTAGAATTCGACCAGCGCGCGAAGCTCGCTATAAGGGCTAAGGTCTTCGGGCCTGCTTCGCGCTTTGAAGGCCGCGTCTTTGATCTGAACATATATCTGTTCTTCCGTGTCGACGAGGCTCGCGCCGCGAGCTATGCCGAGATAGCGCGCCAGCTCTCCCCTGT
>DASTET010001014.1:0-2885 GCA_035709445.1 Blastocatellia bacterium
GGAACAGGCGCGGGGGCTTGAGGTCGATTTTCGCACGGACTTCTTCAGCCTCGGAGTAGTGCTTTACGAGGTCCTCTCAGGACATCACCCGTTTGAGGGCGAGACGCCGAGCGACACGTTCGCTGCTCTGTTGACAAGCGATGCGCCGCCCCTCACAAAAAGCTCTAACAGCATCTCTATCGAGCTTGAGCGCATAATAAATAAAGCCCTGAGCAAAGACAGGACCGCCCGCTATCAATCCGCCAGAGACTTTCTCTCCGATTTAGAATCGCTCAGGTCCAGGCTGAAGCTGATGTACGGCTCTTCCCCCTCTTTTGAGGACGTGCTGGTAAGGGGTACGAGGCGGGCGGAAAACGTTTCCTTCATCCGGTCTTCTTTCTTTCAGGCCGTAGATAAAGGCAAGCAGATAGTACAGTCCTCCAGGTTCTATAAGGCCGCCGCCCTGCTCGCCCTGGTTATGATCGCGGCCTGGATAGTAAGCGTTCGCTTCCAGTCTGCCCAGAATGATCAAGGCGGAATACGAGGAATAGCCGTCCTGCCATTAGCCATAGAAAGCGACGGCCAGGACGCAGAGTTTCTCTCCGATGGGCTGAGCGAAGCCCTTATAAACGATCTGTCCCGCCTTCCCGACGTCAAAGTCATTGCCCGAAGCTCGGTCTACAGGTATAAGGGCAAGGAGATAGACGTCCAGGAAGTGAGCCGCGTCCTCGGTGTGCAGGCCATACTGATGGGCAGGATCGTCCAGCAGGGCGAGAAGCTCTCTATATCCATCGAGCTTATCGACGCGCGCAGCAACATATATCTGCTCAAGGAGCGGTTTGAGGCGACCACAGACACCATTCTCGAAGTTCAGGGGAGGATCGCCAGAAGGGCCTCCGAGAGGCTGCACATAGAGCTAAACCCCGAACAAAAGCAGCTCCTCTCCAAACAGCATACCCGTAGCGCGGAAGCCTACCAGCTCTATCTCAAAGGTCGTTATCACTGGAATAGATCTACCGAGGCCGATCTCAGAAAAGCCATCGATCTATTTAATGAAGCGATAGTGGCCGACCCGGATTATGCGCTGGCTTATGCGGGGCTGGCCGAAACCTACAGCTCGCTCGCCGCCAATTACGTGCCTCCGTCGCACGTGATCCCGATAGTAAAGGCTTATGCGCAGAAAGCGATAGCCCTTGATGACACACTGCCCGATACGCATTATGCGCGCGGGCTCAACGAGTTTCTGTTTGAATGGGACTGGCCGGAGGCGGAGAGAGATTTCAAGCGGACCCTGGAGCTTAACCCCAGCCATGCGAACGCGCTGACTTCTTACGCCGGGCTGTTGCGGACGAAGGGCGAGATGAACGAGGCCGTCACCGTGATGCAGCGGGCGCTGGAGATCGACCCTCTGTCGATGCGCATAAGGATGAACCTCGGTCTCACCTATTATTACTTTCGCAAGTATGACGAGGCCATCGCGCAGTTTCAGGTGGCGCTCCAGATGGACCCGAATTTCTTCTTCTCGTATGTAAATATCGGGCGGGCCTATTTGCAGAAGAAGCAGCCGCTCGAAGCCATAGGCTTTTTGGAAAAGGCGCGGGACCTGTCGGAAGGCGACCCCCAGGCGCTTGCGCCGCTCGCGCGTGCTTACGCGGCATCGGGGAGGAAACGCGAGGCCCAGGAGATACTCGACCGCATCGTCAGAGTGTCGAAACAGAGTTATATAAGGCCGCACGAAGTGGGCATGATATACGCGAGCCTGGGCCAGAAGGAACAGGCGTTGAGCTGGCTCGAAAAGGCATACCAGGATAGGTCCGCATGGCTGCTCACCGTCAAGCTCGATCCTGAGCTTGACGGCCTTCAACCCGACCCGAAGTTTAAGGACCTGCTGAGCCGCATAGGCCCCTCAAGCTGAGCTACCGGACAAGCTTGATACCTCCGGGCGCGCTTACAAACACGATGCTTTCTTTATTGGCCCGCACTTCGTGAGCGCCGTCGGGCGGCGTGTAGAAATAGTCGCCTTCCCCCACGATCTGCTCGTCAAAGACCAGCTCCCCCTTCAAAACAAAGTTCTCTTCGCCTCCCGGATGTGTGTGGCGCGGAAATTTCGCGCCGGGCGCGAATCTCAATAGCGCCGTCCCGCTCTGCTGATCAAAGCGCAGCACGCAGGTCTCTACGCCGTCGAAAGGGGTTGGCTGATATTCCTGTTGACTTGCTTTGACATGATCAAACGGTGCATCGTTCATTGCTGTCCTCCTCTGCCGCGACAGGTCTCGGGGCCGGTCCGGCAAAAGTCCGAAAGCGGCAATTTACTTGCTGCTTCTTCTGTGATAAAAGCGAGGCCGATATGAGCAGGACTGCCGACGTATTGCTGATCAGCATGCCTTTCGCTCCCCTGGTCACTCCGTCTCTCGGCCTCGGTCTGCTAAAAGCGGCGATGGATGAAATCCATGTGTCGTCCAGAGTGCTCTACTTCTCGCTTTGTTTCGCCGAGCAGATCGGCGAGCGGCTCTACACAAAGATATGTCATGAGACCCACCCCCACGACCTTTTAGGAGAATGGATTTTCTCAGACTCGCTGTCGGGCTATCAATCCGATCATAACCGATATGTCGCCGATATACTTCGAGGCGAGCTGAAGATGAGCGCGACAGCCACGAGTTATCTGCCTCCGGCTTCCGAAGAATTGATAGAAGGCGCTCTTGCCGCGCAAGCCCGGGCCGATCGGTTTCTCGAAGAATGTCTCGACACGGTTATCGGTTACCGGCCCAGGATAATCGGGTTCACAAGCGTCTTTCTTCAACAGGTAGCCTCGTTGTCGCTCGCCAGGCTCATAAAGTCTGCGCTGCCCGACTCCTTCGTTGTGTTCGGCGGAGCGAACTGCGAAGGGGTGATGGGGAAAGAGA
>DASTET010001015.1:0-3558 GCA_035709445.1 Blastocatellia bacterium
TATCGCATCCGGGGGCTGAAGACGAGTGCAGTCGAAAAACCGGAGGGGAGCTGTTTTCAACTTCACTTCGGCAGCCAGTCATCCTTTGAAAGTCTGGCGCGTCTAGCGCGTCGTGGTAATCAGCGTCTCGCTTTTCGAGAACTCGCCAGACTTTCAAAGGCCTTGGCTTTGCGGCCCAGGATCGCTCCTGGTGTGCCTTTATCGGTGACGATTAAAACAACTTAAACGACGACGCCAGTCTAATATGCAGGATATGCTTTGTCAATAATTCATAAGAAGCCAGAAGTCAGAAGTCAGAAGCCAGTCGGGATTGATTCTGACTTCAGCAATTCGGCAATAACCGAGAGGCACCGCGAGAGATTCTCGCTTCTGACTTCTGGCTTCTGAATTCGCTTGACACCCGGAGCGGATTTACGGATAATGCCCGCCAGCTTTTAACCGAAAGTTTCAGGCAATAATGCATAGCGATATCGCAAAATCCATCAACTCTGCCGCGCAACCCCCGGCCTGCTATCAGCTCGGCTTCTTTAGCTTCTTTAGCTTTAACACCGCTACAGGAGCGGGAGGCTTGCGCGTGTAGAAAGATGCAAAGCGCGAAAGTTTCCGAGGCCCGCTCCTTCCGAACGGAGGCAGCGGGCCTCGAGCTTTTTGGAGACGAATGATGATCGAACCGGACAACTACAGAGAGAAAGTGGCATATCAGGGCGAGCGCGGGGCCTTTAGCGAAATGGCCGCGCACTTGCTGCTCGGGGCAGACATAGAGACCATTCCCTATCGAACGTTTGAGGAGGTGTTCGAGGCCGTCTCGACCGGCTCAGCTCATGCAGCCATCGCCCCTATCGAAAACAGCCTCGCAGGATCGGTGCATAAGAACTACGACCTGCTCGTTGCGCACGAGCTGACGATAGTCGGCGAAGCAAGCCTGAGGATCGTCCACAACCTGATTGCGACCGCAGGCGCGCGCCTCTCGGATGTGCGTAGGATTTATTCGCACCCGGTCGCGCTCGCGCAGTGCGAGCGGTTCTTGCGCGCGAACCCGCAGATCGATGTCGCGCCCGCTTACGACACGGCGGGCAGCGTGAAGATGATCGTCGAGCGCAACAGCAAGGACGAAGCCGCGATAGCCGGGCTTGCAGCCGCCGAGGCTTACGGTGCGCAGGTTATCGCAGAGGCGATAGAAGACAACGCGCAGAACTTCACGCGGTTTCTGCTGCTGGCCCGCCCGGAGATTGCCGCGACGGTACGGCCCGTTATTGCGGCCACCCGCCGCAAGACCTCAATCGTGTTTCGAGTGGCCAACGTGCCGGGCGCCCTCTTCCGCGTGCTCGCCGCATTCTCGCTGCGCGATATCGATCTTGCGAAGATCGAATCGCGGCCCATAGAGGGGCAGCCCTGGGAGTACTCATTCTACCTCGACCTCATAGGCGACTCTGACGAGCCGAGGGTCGAGCGCGCTTTAGCGCACCTTGCCGAAATGGCCGAAAGCATACGAGTCCTCGGAAGCTATCCGAGCGCAGGAATACTCAGTTAATGGAGAAAGAGCAATGATCATAGCAATGAAGTCCGACGCAACAGAGGAGCAGATCGATCAGGTTTGCGAAAGCATACGAAGCTACGGTTACACGCCTCATCTCATACGCGGCGAAGAGCGCGTGGTGATAGGGGCGGTGGGCCGGGGCGACAACAAGGACCACCTGCAAAGCCTTCGGTCGTCGCCGGGCGTGGCCGATGTGGTCCCTATACTTCAGCCCTATAAGATCGTCAGCCGCGAGCTGAAACCGCAAAAGACCGTGGTTCGCGTCGGCGATCTCGAAGTCGGCGGCAGCGAGTTTATCGTGATGGCAGGGCCATGCTCGGTAGAGACGCGCGACCAGCTTATGGAGACTGCCGAAGCGGTCAAGCGCGCCGGAGCGCAGGTGCTGCGCGGCGGAGCCTACAAGCCGCGCACCTCGCCTTATGACTTTCAGGGGCTTGAGGTCGAAGGTCTGAAGCTGCTCGCCGAAGCCCGCAGACGCACAGGCTTGAAGATAGTCACCGAGGTCGTCTCCGCCGAAGATACCGAGATAGTAGCGGAGTACGCAGACATCCTTCAGGTAGGCGCTCGCAACATGCAGAACTTCGCGCTGCTCAAGAGGCTCGGCGGCGCGGGCCGCCCCGTCCTGCTCAAGCGCGGGATGAGCTCGACTATTAAAGAGATGTTGCTTTCGGCGGAGTATATCGCCTCGCACGGCAACGATCAGGTAATACTTTGCGAGCGCGGCATACGCACGTTCGAGACCTCTACGCGCAACACGCTCGACCTGGCTGCGGTCCCTGTGTTGAACGAATTGAGCCATCTTCCGGTCATCGTCGACCCGTCGCACGGGACGGGCCGCAGGAGCCTGATCCGCCCCGCGTCGAAAGCCGCCGTCGCCATCGGCGCAGACGGGCTGATTATCGAGGTCCACCCGCGACCTCACGAAGCGTGGTCGGACGGCGCGCAATCGCTCACGCCAACAGAGTTCGCAGCCGTCATGGCCGACCTGCGCAATTACGTGCGGCTCGAATCGCGCTACCTGAACTAGGGGACAGGTTTCGGGGGTCGGGGGGGCAGGGCTTGTTTGCTGATAATCATTATCTCGATTATTAAGGCTTCAGCATTCAACGAGCTATTATCATTATTGCCCTGCCCCCCGACCCCTGCCCCCTGACAACTGGCCACTGACTCCTGTATCCTGTTCCTGTATGGCATTAATCAAGCTTCGCAAACCGGAGAATGTCGAGGGCGATTTCTTCGTCGATAGCACCTGCATCGATTGCGACCTTTGCAGACAGATTGCGCCCGCAACCTTTTCGGAGGCGGGAGATCAATCCATAGTCTACCGGCAGCCTCAAACGGATCAGGAGCGGCTGGCTGCGCTCAAGGCGCTCGTCACCTGCCCGACGGCTTCGATAGGCACGCTCGAAAAGCATTCCGCGAAAGAGGCCGTAGCCGCTTATCCCGAGCTTATAGATGGCGGAGTATACTTTTGCGGGTTTGCGGCGGAGTCTTCATTCGGCGCGTCGAGCTATCTGATAGTCCGGCCCGAAGGCAACGTGCTTGTCGATTCGCCGCGCTTTGCGCGCCCGCTCGTAAAACGCATGGCCGCGCTTGGCGGCATGACGACGATCTTTCTGACCCATCGAGATGACGTGGCCGATCACAGGCAATGGGCCGAGCATTTCAAGGCCGAGCGCGTGATGCACGCCGATGATGTGAGCCGCTTCACTTCGGATGTTGAGAGACGGATTTCGGGCCGCGACGATGTTGAGCTTGCCGACGATCTGCTCATCATCCCGACGCCAGGGCACACGCGCGGACATATGGCGCTGCTCTATCAGGACCGTTACCTGTTTTCGGGCGATCACCTCTGGTGGTCCGATCATTACAGATCGCTCAACGCATCTCGCAGCGTGAACTGGTACTCGTGGGCCGAACAGACGCGCTCTATGGAAAGGCTGCTCGATTGCAGGTTCGAGTGGGTGCTGCCGGGCCACGGACGCCGCGCGCACGCCAGCGTCGAGCAAATGCGTGAGTAT
>DASTET010001016.1:0-5727 GCA_035709445.1 Blastocatellia bacterium
ATAGAACTATCGAAGACGTTCGAGCGTGACGGGCGACCGGCATCCGAAGACCCGTTGATGAGGCAGAAGCTGGCGCAGGCTTTTATAGAGGTCGAGATACTGAAGTACAACATCTATCGAAGCGCCACCGAGATCAAACGCAGCGGCAAGCCCGGGCCGGAAAGCTCGATCATAAAGCTGTTCTGGAGCGAGATGGACCGGCGCCAGAAAGAGGTCGCGATGGAGATGCTCGGCCCTTACTCGCAGCTTGTAAAGGGGTCGAAGCGGGCGGTCCATCATGGCAAATGGCCGCGCGCTTTTTTGTGGTCCCGCGCCGGGACCATATACGCGGGCAGCTCCGAGATACAGCGCAATATCATCGCCGAGCGCGTGCTCCGTCTGCCGCGAGTCTAGGGAACAGTCTAGCGAGTCAGGAACAGTCTAGCGCGTCTAGCGCGTCGCTTTTAGGACAGACATCGCTTGAATGAGATAACGCAAAGTAATCAGCGCCGCTCGTAGCGGGACGCGCTAGACGCTCGACGCGCAAGACTCGCTAGACTGTTTTTGGGGGAAGGGATGGAGTTTGGATTCACACAAGAGCAGGAGATGATCCGAGGCCAGGCGGCAGAGTTTCTAAAGAAAGAATGGCCGACCGGATATGTGCGCGAGCTTATGGAGAGCGAGCACGGCCATAGCGATGATCTCTGGGAGAAGATGGTCTCGATGGGGTGGATGGGCCTGATCTTTCCCGAAGAGTATGGCGGCGTCGGGTTGTCGTTCGTAGAGCAAGCGGTCGTTCTTGAGCAGATGGGTCGCGCTCTTGTTCCGGGAAGCTACTTTTCAACCGTCCTGCTTGCGGGGCTGACGCTTATGGAAGCTGCGAGCGATGAGCAAAAAAAGAGATGGCTCTCGCCTATAGCGGAAGGAAAGCTGAAGGCCACGCTGGCGCTCGCCGAACGGGGCGTTGTCTCCGGGTCTGAATCGATCACGGTCAGGGCTGATCGCGCCGGCGGCGGGTACGTCATCAACGGCACGAAGCTGTTCGTGCCCGATGCTCATATCGCGGACCTGATAATCTGCGCCGCACGCACCGGCGACGGCATAAGCCTCTTTGCCATAGACCGCAAAAGCGATGGGGTCGGGGTAACTCCGCTCAAAACGCTGGACCAGACGCGCAGGCTCTACGAACTCTCCTTCGAGCAGGTGAAGACCTCGCCCAGCTCTATGATCGGCGAGCCGGGTCGCGCGTGGCCCTCGATGGAGCGGGTGTTGAATAAAGCGGTCGTAGGTGTGTGCGCGGAGATGGCCGGGGGGACTACGCGGGCATTAGAGATGTCGGTCGAGTATGCGAAGGCCCGCGTACAATTTGGCCGCCCGATAGGCAGCTTTCAGGCGATTCAGCACCGATGCGCTGACATGCTCCTGCTGGCCGAGAGCGCGAGATCAGCCGTCTATGCTGCGGCCTGCGCGGCGAGCGAAGGCGACGAGAACCTCCCATTGATGGCTTCGATATCGAAGGCTTACACGAGCGAGGCATACACGAGGGTCACGGGCGAGGCGATACAGATACACGGCGGCATGGGTTTTACGTGGGAGCACGACGTTCATCTGTATTTCAAGAGGGCCAAAGCCGATGAGGTCAGCTTCGGCGATGCAAGTTATCACCGCGAGCGTGTTGCAAGGCTCATAGGGTTATAGTGGCGCGCATGCGAAATATACAAGGATCGGGGATGTCAATATGGTCTCTTTTACATTGAGCAGCGAACAGCAATCACTCCAAAAGCTTGCCCGGGAGTTTGCCGAGAAGGAAATAGCCCCCGTGGCAAGCCACTACGACAAGACGGCTGAGTTCCCCTGGCCCGTCTTCAATGCTGCTTATGATGTCGGTCTGATCAACCTGAGCATACCCGAAGAGTACGGCGGACCGAACGTCGGCGTGCTCGATGAGTGCATCATCAACGAAGAGTTGTCCTGGGGGTGCCCGGGAATTTCGGGCGTCATTGGCATGAACGGGCTCGCCGCAGTCCCTCTAATCATCGCAGGCACCGAGGAGCAAAAAAAGAAGTATCTCGGGCGGATGGTCTCCGAGCGCCAGATAGCCGCCTATGCTGTGACAGAACCGGGCACCGGCTCCGATGTCGCCGCTATTCAATCCACGGCGAGGAGGGTCGGCGGCGAGTACGTGATCAACGGGACAAAGAATTTTATCTCGAACGGCTCTTATGCCCATTTTTATATCGTGTTCGCTTACACGGAGAAGGGTAAGCGTCACGACGGGGTGAGCGCCTTTATCATAGAACGCGACGCCGATGGCGTAACCGTGAGCAAGAAGGAAGACAAGATGGGACAGCGCGCTTCCGACTGCGCGCAGATAATCTTTGAAGACGTCAGGGTGGCCAAAGAGGGATTGCTCGGAAGCGAGGGGGCCGCCTTCAAGATCGCGATGAAGGTCTTTGACAGGTCTCGCCCGGTAGTTGCCACGACCGCCGTGGGGGTGGCTCGCCGCGCGATGGAACACGCCGTCGAATACGCGAGGCAGAGGAAGACTTTCGGGCAGGAGATCGCCCGCCATCAGGCGATCCAGTTCAAGGTGGCCGAGATGGCCATGCAGATATCGGCGGCGCGACTGCTCGCGTGGCACGCCGCCTGGCTCGCCGATAGCGGAATGCGAAATACCAGGGAGGCTTCCTGCGCCAAAGCCTTTGCCGCCGACACCTGTATGAAGATCACCTGCGAAGCGGTACAGGTCTTCGGCGGGTACGGCTATATGAAAGACTACCCTGTCGAAAAGCTCATGCGTGACGCCAAAGGTATTCAGATATACGAAGGCACGAGCGAGATACAGAGGTTGATAATCGCAAGGGACATATTCAATCGCTAAATCAGAATGCATGAGAATGGACCAGGAACATTTTCCATTTCTCATCTGTCATTTGTCATTTGCCGAAAGAGACGTTCTATAAATGAAAATGAGATGATCAGTACCAATCTACTGCGTTTCGATCTCAGGAGCGTATGGTGACTACTAGCAATCCACAATCATCCGACCGGCTGCCGATGAAGATAATCGTATGCGTGAAGCAGATACCGGACGTTGCCGAAATGAAGTTCGACAACGAAAGGAAAGTCCTCATCAGAGAGGGCGTAAAAAACATACTGAACCATTTTGACAGAAGGGCCATAGCCGAAGCCGTCAAAATCAGGTCTCTAGCTTGTGGTGAGGTTGTGGCCCTCACTATGGGACCTCCCCAGGCGAGGGAAGCCTTGCTCGAATGTCTGGTGGTCGGCGCAGACAGGGCCGTCCACCTGGTCGACAGGTGCTTTGCGGGCGCAGACACGCTCGCGACCGCGCGCGCGCTGGCCGAGGCGATAAAGCGGGAAGGCTTCGACCTTATTATGTGCGGCAAGCACAGCGTGGATGCCGAAACGGGGCAGGTCGGGCCTGAGGTCGCCGAGCTGCTCGGCATACCGCACGTGACAGGGGTCTGTAAGATCGAACTCGACACCGCTCAAGGATTCTTGACCGCAGAGCGCGAGACGGACGAGGGCCTCGAGACTATACGGTGCAGCCTGCCCGCGCTGGTCACCGCCGCCGAGCGGTTGATAAAGCCGGTCAAGGTCAAAGAGCCCGACCTCGAAGCGGTCAAAGAGAGAAAGATCGAGATCGTCACGGCCTCAGACCTCTCGCCGGACCCTTCTCTCTTCGGTTGCGAAGGCTCGCCCACCTGGGTGTCCGACATAATCTCGCTCGAAAAGAGCCGGGAAGTCGAATTCATCTCCGGCGATCCCGAGCAGATGGCCGAAACGCTCGTCGACAGATTGCACGAGCGCGGGTTCTTCGACCATCAAGGCGAGCCTGAAGAGACGGCTGTTGCCCTGCCCGTCCGCGCGCCGGAGCCCATGGAAGGGAAGGCGGTGATTGCCGTCGCTGAGTTTGCAGGCGGAGAACTGCGCGGAGTGAGCTTTGAGCTACTGGGCAAAGGCGCTGAGCTTGCGCGGAGGCTGGGCGGCGAGATCGTCTCGCTGCTGATCGGGGGAAACGTCGCAGGTCACGCGCGGGAGCTTGCAGGCAGGGGAGCGGACCGCGTCTGCCTGATCGAAGGCGAGCGATTCGCCGACTTCAACCCGCTCAACTATGCGAACGCTCTTGTCGAGGCGATCAGATTGATCCGGCCACACACCGTTTTGATCCCATCGACTGCGAACGGCAGAGATTATGCCCCGCGCGCCGCGGCTCGCCTGGGGCTGGGGCTCACGGCTGATTGCGTAGGGCTCGATCTTAATGAATCTCAGGAGCTGGTTCAGCTCAAGCCCGCGTTTGGCGGTCAGATAGTGGCCACGATACTTTCGCGCACCTGGCCGCAGATGGCTACCGTCAGGCCGGGCATGTTCGATAAGCCCCCGCTCGACCTGACGAGGTCTGCCCCGGTCGAGCGTATCGAGGTGAACGGGCTGGCGGATGATCGTTATCGCGTCGTCGCATTCAGAGAAGAAGCTGGCCGCGCCTCTACGGAGCTTGACGATCCGGAGGTCGTGCTTTGCGTGGGGATGGGGATAGGCGGGCCTGAGAACCTGTCTTCGGTTGAGCCGCTCGCTCGCGCCCTCGGCGCAGCGATCGGGGCGACTCGGCGCGTAGTCGACAAGGGATGGATTGCACGCCAACAGCAGATAGGTATCACCGGAAGGGCCGTCTCGCCCAGGCTCTACATAGGGGTCGGAGTGCGCGGGGCGTTTAACCATACCATAGGGATTCAAAGGTCCGGGATCATAGCCGCGATCAACACAGACCCACAGGCTGAAATTTTTCAAACGGCTGATTACGGACTGGTCGCGGATTTCAATGAAATCCTGCCCGCCCTCACATCAGCCATTGAGCGAAGAAAAGCCCGGCTTGCAGGGAAAGCGTCTGATTGATTCAGTCCATCGTAGCCAAGCGCTGCTTACAGTATCGTGTTTCGTCAAAGCAAGGAGAAGAAAGACATGAATGCCCAAAGAAAAACCAGGCTTACGGGAGTGCTGGCTTTAGTATTGAGCCTGGCGCTATCACAGCTATCACCGATAGCGCTGGCCTCCCCTCAAACAACCAGGGCTACGGTTTCAGGAACGGTCACGGATGAGAAAGGCTCGGTCATCGCCGATGCCACCGTCACGGCCAGGCACCTCGCCACGGGAATATCTCGCCAGGCAAAATCGGATAGCGAGGGCCGGTACATAATCTCCGAGCTTTCGCCCGGCATTATCGAAATGCGTGTCGAGCACTCAGGGTTTAGGCCCGAAGTGCGAACCGGCATAGAGCTGACGGTCGGGCGCGAGTTCGTGATCAACTTTTCGCTCGCTGTCGGCGGGGTCCAGGAGCAGGTGGTTATCGAAAGCAACGCCCCGCTCGTAGAGACCACGTCATCGGCAGTAGGGTTTCTGGTCAACAACAAACAGATCGAGGAGTTGCCTCTGAACGGTCGCGACGTGCTCCAGCTTGCCACGCTACAGAACGGCGTCGTCAGCACTACCTCGATAGGCGTGGCGCAGGACGATACCGGGCCGGGGACCACCAAGCTCGTCATCAACGGCGCGCGGCTCGACGGCAATGCCTTTTATCTGGACGGCACCGAGACCGTCGACGCGTTCGGGTACTCGCCCGGCGGACTGGGCGGGGGATTTCTCGGCGTCGATGCGCTCAGGGAGTTTCAGGTGCTCACGTCGAATTATTCCGCCGAGTTCGGGCTCGGCGGCGGCGCGATAGTCAACGCG
>DASTET010001017.1:0-13255 GCA_035709445.1 Blastocatellia bacterium
TTGCCTCCTTCTGTATAATCCGTACTGTTTCATACGTGAAACAGTGTATCACTGTTCCCGAAAGTGTTGCAAGTATAAAATAAAGTGTTGCAAGCAACACGTTTTATATGTTATACAAGGCAATGGATAGAAAAGGAGGTGCGACTCCTATGGGAGAAGCAACATTAAACATAGTAGAATTGGGTGAGTACGTGAAGCGCAAGCGGCAGGAAGACAAGCTGAGCCTGCGGCAGGTTGCGACTAAGATAAATGTAAGCGCATCTACGCTTTCACGTATCGAGAACGGAATTGGAACTCCCGACAGCGCGACTCTGGCCCGGCTTGCGGCGTGGCTAGGGATACCGCTTGAAAGGCTTATGAGGGGGTCGCTTATGGAAAGCGTAGAAGGAGAGACAACCGAGTCTTTTTCAGAGCCGGTCATATACTTCCCAACAGAATCGACTCCAAACATAGTTGAGGCTCATCTGAGGGCGGACCGGAATTTGAAGCCTGATACGGCCAAGGCTCTGGCTGAACTGTTTCGCGTCGCGTACTGGCAATTTGCTAATAGACCGACTGATAGAAATGAGTGAACAGGACAGGCAGCAAACTCAATCGATAGATGAGTTGCTACCTCCGACGGCCAAGCGCCGGGTGATTGAGCGGATTGCGCTCAAGATTCGCGAATTCGCCGGGGTAGCTATAGACCAGCCGCTCAATCCCTGGAAACTCGCCCCTTATGTAAAGCTTCGGGTGACCAGCCTGAGAGAGATTGAGGGGCTTTCGCCGGAGACGCGGAAGGTCTTGCTGGGGGATAGCGGCAAGAGCTGGAGCGGCGGGGCGACACGCCCGCTTCCTGACGGCTCGCGTCTGGTTTTTCTCAACCCCAATCACACCCGCGAACGGCAGGCAGCCACTCTTATGGAAGAGATATGCCATGTCATACTGGGCCATTCCCCTACCCGTCTGACGATGACCGAGGAGACAGGAGAAGCCCTTCACTTTCGTAATTTCGACGAAAACCAGGAAGAAGTGGCCTATGCCGTAGGCGCAGCCGTTTTAATCCCGTATTTTGCGCTGAAACAGGCCGTTATGGCCGGGCTGCGCGCCGATAAAATCGCCCGTCGTTTTCTTGTCAGCCGCGACCTGGTTGAGTACCGCCTCAAAGTCTGTCGCCTCTGGTCCGATTACAAGCATCAAATTAAGCAAGCCGGATAATCATTCCCACCTTAGCCGCCGGCGGCCCTGTTTGTGTGTTGTTATGTTAACAAGCTGTGGACAGTCGGTGATTAATACCCTATAATGCCTTAGCCCCTTTAGGTTGAACTACTTTGAAGAGGAGCAACAAAGTGGGCAGCCTTTGTCAGGCCTGGAAGACAGGCGAGACGGATTGGGATAGCTTGAGGGTCAAATTAGAAGTTAATCGCCCTCTCGACATTTTGAACACAAACGGCGGGCACTCACCGGCCCCGTCCGGGTCAAAGTTGTCTTCAGACTGGACCGTAATAGATCGATTCTGCAGCCGCGGGGCGTCCAACCTCAATCATGCCTCCATACATTTATCACATAAGGGTCGGGGTTTAACCCTTATAAAGCCAACGACAGGTTGATCTATCTTGATCTTATACTGTATGTATCCCCATGCAATTACCTATGAATATCCTAAGAGGAAGCCCGACAGTGACAGAGAAGATTCTGGTTGTTGATGACAGCGACGACACACGCGAGATGATGGCCAAGCTGCTCGAGCTTGAATCTTTTACTGTCGTCACGGCCGAAGATGGTTGTGCCGGGCTAGATGCTGCCGCGAGTGAACGCCCGGACCTCATCATAACCGATATCAATATGCCTAATCTCAACGGCATAGAGATGATAAGGATGCTTCGCAAACAGCCCGAATTTGGCAGGGTGCCTATTCTTGCCATTACTGCTTACGGCAGCAACGTCGCAGACGAAGCAATCGAGGCGGGCGCCGACCGGGCGACGACCAAGCCAATAGAGTTTGAAACTTTAATAGATGGGATAAATCAATTACTCGGGAGACCGAAAACAAACGGGCGCATTTTTTGAATCGCCGCAGCGGGCGGGCCTTTCAGTCAATCCATACTCTCATCTGTAAAAGGTTCATCAAAGCTGCAATCCAAAGGGGGAGAGATGTTTTAGCGGTTGTCTGCAATTGCCTTGCAAACAACCGCCGGGATGCAGTGGAGCGCTCTCCTTGAGATGGGCTGCGGCGATCTCCCTATTCAATTAACGAAATAAGAGCGAGAGCGCCTCCGCAGGGAGGGTGCCGGTTATCTTAACATCAGCCTCGCTGCCGGTTATGGTCACCGTGCTCAGGGCGTTGCCGATAGAGGCCATCTTCGGGTCGGACGAGCCTTTTAGATATGCTTTTCCTATTCCAAGTATTCCGTTGAGACGGTCGGCCAATACCTTCGCATGCTCGCTGGTATCGCTTCGCAGCGTGGCGTTCAGATTTAGGCCCGTCGCAAGGTCGAGCCCGCCGAAGATGAGCTGTATCGAAGAAAAATCAGGAAGCGGTATATCCCCGGCCGAGGGTCTATCGGTCAGCCCGGGAATCTTAACCATTGCGAATCGTATGACTGACGAAGTGTTCTCTGCCAGCGCGCTCGCAAGTTTTGCGTTCTGCGTCACGGCCGGTTTAGAGCCTGTCTTTGCATCTATGGAGGCGCGCACGCTTGCAGCGTTTCCGGCAGCCACCGTTCCGGCATCATAAAAGACGAAAGACACATCCATGCTAGCCTTGCCCGCTTCGGCGCTATTGAGGCTATGGACTTCATAATCTTTGTACTTTTCCGATGTGAGCTTGACCTTGGAGCTGGCGCGCAAGCGGGCCATCAGATCTGTCTGATTGAACTTGCCGTTTGCAACTATGGTCGGGTTGCTCCAGCCCGAAGCCGGGAAAACCAGAACGGCAGTGTTTATGTCTGACAGATTGACTCCCAGTTCCGACACGTCCTTCAATACGCTATCGATAGTGCTCTTAAATTTGTCCTGAGAGGTAAGCGAAGTCCAGGTGCTGCTCGCAATTACTTTCTGAACGTCTACGATTATCACGGCATTCCCGTCAGGCAGAAACTGTAGCAGGTCGCTGGAGGCTCGCGCTTCAAACCGGCTCGCGCCGCCTGCCAGGACAACCGCCAGAATTATCGATGTCAAACCAATTCTTTTCATAATGAAACTTTCTCCTATATTTCTCTCTACCCGGAACGATGGCATGTGGCCGCTCGATTGAGGGCATAACGTCATCAGCCGGTGATTAATTATATGCTCGAACAGTGCCTGCCCGAAACTTGTCTTTGCCGAGACCACTTCCTAAAACGACCAGCGACAGCTAGAGGTTTTATGGAATTATCTTTCTTAAGGGCAGGCTTTGACCATCATTTCATTCCTTCCGGTAAAGGGTTAGATACTTTATTATTATTGATCGCTCACGACCTGCCTAGAAAAGATTCATCGAGCCGCAACATTCGTCTCCCCCTAACGGCATCCGACTCTAACGTCGCAAGGTTGTGAGGGGATCGGTTCGCCTCAACTCGACGCCCGACATTTCTCCGAACACAAAAAATCATGCGTGTGACCCACGACGGTTTAGCCCTTATAGACTTTAACTGCTGATGGTTTGATGAAGGTCGGGTATAATCACTGAGCGATCAGTCTTATTTCAGGAGATCAGGAGGCCGGTGTGATCAAATCGGTTGGAGTCGTTGGGGCGGGAACCATGGGCAACGGCATCGCGCAGGTTGCGGCAAGGGCGGGGCTTGAAGTCACTATGCGAGATATTACGGATGAGTTCCTCAATCGAGGCTTATCTGCAATCGATAAGAGCCTGCAACGCGACGTCGATAAGCAGAGGCTGTCTCCGGAAGAGAAGCAAGAGATAGTCGCGCGGATCAAGACCACAACAGAGATGGCCGAACTCTCCGGCGCTGACTTCGTCGTTGAGGCGATCAACGAAGACCTGGCTGCGAAGCTTGATCTGTTTCGGCAGCTCGACAAAATATGTCGCCCGGAAGTGATACTGGCAAGCAACACAAGCTCGATATCGATCACAAAGCTTGCCGCCGCCACGCTCAGACCTGACCGTTTTATCGGCATGCATTTTATGAATCCGGTACCCGTCATGAAGCTGGTCGAGATCATTCGCGGCGTCGCCACCTCGGATGAGTCCTTTGAAACCACGCGCGCGCTTGCCGAATCTATGGGGAAGATAGCCGTAGAGGTGAACGACGCGCCCGGGTTCGTGTCGAACCGGGTATTGATGCCTATGATCAATGAAGCGATCTTTGCTCTGTATGAGGGTGTAGGCTCGGCGGAAGCGATAGACCAGATAATGAAACTAGGTATGAACCACCCGATGGGCCCGCTTCAGCTGGCCGATTTTATCGGGCTTGATGTTTGCCTCGCGATAATGAATGTGTTATATGATGGCTTCAATGATCCCAAGTATCGACCGTGCCCGCTGCTGAAGAAATATGTGGATGCCGGATGGCTCGGTCGCAAAACGGGAAGAGGGTTCTATAAATATTGATTACCGGCTGGCGGTACGTTCGGCAAACCGGCCCTGACAGCCAGTATCAAAGCAGATGGCCTGATATATTATGATATTGTGTCAGCAATGCACTCATCCAAATCCGTATAACCGCGAGACGTGCTCGTCGTGCGGGATGCGGTTAATGATCGTCACCAATACGCCGACCGCTTCGGCCTATGGCGGCGTCGAGAGCCTTCTCAGGCCAACAATAGAGGAGCACCTGCTAGAGCGCATCAGCGCCCTTGAGTCTTCGCTCCACCGCGCTCACGAACGACTTGAGATCATGCTCGACCTTGTTCACCGCCAGGCGACCAGCGGGCTCTACGATCATGCGATGTTGGACGCGCTGGTGGAGCATCTTTCAGAGCGCGGAGCGGTCGAAGGCGGGAAGCTTGAGACGCTGTGGCGAGACCGCATAGCCGAACATTATGAAGAGTCGAGCGAGCAAGAGAAGTTCGAGCAGCGCCTCGAGCGCATGCTCGAAACGTTCAGCGGCGATAACCCGGACCTGTTCGCTCGCTTGCTCGATACCGGGGCCGACCTCTTCATCGAAGGCAATTCGAAACGCGGGATAAGGTACTTCGAAAAGGCGCTGGTGCTCGACCCGGCCAATACGGTACTGGCTTTCTTCATAGGCGAGCACTTCTTCCGCATCAATAAGACTGTGCTGGCCCGCGTCTATCTTGAGCGCGCCGTCGAAAAAGAACCCGATAATTACGTGGCCCTGCTAATGCTCGGCGTCATATGCGGAGACGACGGCGATATTGCCAGCGCCAAGCTCTTTCTGAGCCGCGCTATGAAGATAGAGAAAAACTCCTTCGCCGCTCATTATGGGCTTGGACGGATACTGGCGAGCGAGGGAAAGCTGCGCGAGGCGATCTCGCATCTCAAGCGCGCGCTGGCGATCAAGCCGACGCCGGAGATGTATTACCTGGTTGGCCGCGCTTATCTCGAAGAAGGGCGAACCGAGGTTGCGGTACGCCATCTGCGCCGTTGCCTGGAGCTTGATCCGAAATTCGACGCCGCGCTCTACCACCTCGGCCTGATCTACCTGAGGCAGGAGAACCTGCTGCTGGCGCAAGAGCACTTCCGAGCCGCTTACGAAATCAACCCGCGCGAATCACGCTACCGGGTCGCCTTGCGCGCCCGCCACGCAGGACGACTTGCGCCGCTTCCGGTCTTCGGGCGAACGGCGGTCTCCAGCCGCAAGGTCGTAACGAGCGGCGATGTGCGCTTTGTCGAGCTTCTCAGAAGCGACCTGCTCGATGCAAAGATAATAGCCGCCGAAGTCAGAAAGGGGCAGAAGCGAGGCTATAAATGAATAAGGAGTAAAGGCGCCGTTGCTTCACTCCCTATTTATTAAACCCTCCCTGCGACTTCTTCAGTGTGTGGTTATGCTTTCATGCGAGCGGCTGCCGTTAGGCAAGACAGAGACGCTGCGAGTTGACGTCTTGAAAGCCGCGTTAGTATCAGCAGTCAGGCTGTAAACGTCGAAGCCAAACGAATCAAGATAGGTCGCCAGATCATTGCTCGATGAAATGTACAGTACGGGCTTGTGCCCGTAGTAGTCTGTTATCTCAAGGAGCCGCTCGATGACCTCTATCGGGGAGAATGTCTTTGCCGGATCCCTGAAACTAGCCATCTCAAACTCCTTTCAATCATTTTATACGGGTCGTCATCTCAATTAGTTTTCCCCGTCCACCGTAATTAAGATGTCGCATCCTCTGGCGAAGTTGTTTTATGTATTAAAACAACTCGAGCAACGGTCAAAAAACTTCAACTAAATTGAGAACGAGCTAGGCCCAGAAAACTTGCGCGAGATATATTCGTGGGGGACTAATAGGAAAGAACCAGAAAGAGAGGAAACTATGGCCGGCGACAATCACCGGCCTTCCCCATAGAAAGTCCTAATCGCAAGAGCCGCACGCTCCCGCTCCACAGGTCGTATCCGTTGAAGATGAGCTTTCAGACTTCTTCTCCGCTTTGTCGGCGCTCGAAGCATTGGTCTTGCGAGAGTAATCGCTCAGGTACCAGCCCGAGCCTTTGAGCTGAAAGCTTGTGCGCGATACCATCTTTTCCAGTTTGCCCCGACACTTCTGGCACCGCTTGAGCGGAGCATCCGAGACCTTCTGAATGACCTCCGTGTGGGAGCCGCACTTCTCACAAACGTATTCGTACATTGGCATACGCTCGTGACACCTCCAATCGAAATAAACTCATGTCGCGACTAATATTAACACGGCCACCTCTCTCCTTCAAGATATGGCTTGACTGCAAATCCCGGGCAGAATTAAATTCATCAAAGACAGAATTTTAAGTTGCGGAGGCGAGGTCGTGCAGTACTGGCCCTGCTTCACCACAGCTCAAATAGACATTGTGAATCGAGCCCGCGAGCGCGCGGCGGGGCTTGTGACCGAATATTATCGCGTTGCCCCGCGCGAGTGGCAGCGTATGCGATACGAGGTGAGGACGCTTCGCCTGCTCGACTCATCTGAGGTGACCGACCGGGCGCTCGCCCAGACTCTATGCTATGGGTTTAAGCGCGAGGCAGGGCCGGCGGTGCTGGAAGAAGGCGACATCTACAGGATATGTCTTCAGGACCATCGCATACTCAGGGCGGCAGAACGGGATCGGATGGAGCTGGACCCGCTGCTTACCTATGTCCTTACGCACGAGCTGGTGCATGTCGTCAGATTCGGTCAGCGGTTGCAGCGGCTCGACCTTCCCCTGGAGCTGCGCCCCCTGGAGGAGCGGCGCGTTGAAAAGACTACGCGGGCTATCCTGGCAAGATCGGATGACCCGGACCTGAAGCTCGTATTATCGAGCCTTACTGCCCGCGTCGACTGATTACAATTTTTTACATTCCGCCGCTACTGGCGATTGCTCTTCAGGTGCTGGTAGACCCGGTCGATAGAGGCCTCGGCCCCACCATTCCACGACGGAAAGTTCTTTTCGTGTCGCGGCGCAAGCTCGGCTTTGACCGTCCTCTTCGCTTCATCGAGCGTCTTGCCCCCGGCTATCGCGCGCCGGACCGCAGGGATCAAATCATCAAGAAAGGCTCGGAGCATCTGTAGTCGCTCTTTCCCCTGCTGCACGTCACCATGGCCGGGAATGTTCTGTGTGTAATCGAGGTTTTCGACTCCGGCCAGTGTTGCGCTCCATTCGAGCGGATAAGCGTCTCGCATGAAAGGTATGGAATTCGTCAACAGGTCCCCGGTCACCAGGACTTTTTCTTTGGGGAGAAAGACGACCACATCGCCTTCCGTGTGCCCGCGGCCGAAGTAGAGTATGCACACTTCACGGTCTGCTGCGTGAAGGCTCATCGAACGGTCGAGCGTCAGGTTTGGGAGCGTTATCTCAAGGTTTTCGATCTCTTTCAAAAGCGCCTCCCCTTGCGACAACTGAGTCTCGAGTTGCCTGCGCTGAGCATCGGTCAGAGACAGCCCGTCCTTCTTTCCGATGGCAAGCTGAGACTTGAGGTCTGTGATCTGTTTGGGGAGCAGTTGCTTCTGATCTTTGAGAAAAGGCACTTCAAGCGCAAGCAGGTCGCGCCGCGTGTTGATGTGCGCGATTACGTCTATGACGCCGGGAAAGGCCGACGAATAGGTCGAATTTCCCTGTACGTGGTCCGGATGCCAGTGTGTGTTTACCAGGTAACGGACCGGCTTGTTGCCCGTTATCATCGATATCAGCCTGGCAGCCTCGCGGGCAGCTGACGGCGTCAGGTGCGAGTCGACTACCATCACCTTATCACCAAGCTCTATGACCGCTGCATTCGACACGGCGAGCGCGGGAGTGCGCGGTTTGGCTACGAGCGCCCAGATGCCCGGCACAACCGGTTTCACCGTAAACAGCTCGGACGTTACCTGAGCGGCATCCTGCTGAGCCTGTCCGGTTATTGCAGTAGCAAGCGCGAGGACGAAGATCGCCAGCCAGCGCTTCGCTGCCAGGCAGGCCGATTCTGTACGCATTCTGGTCTCCCTCCAATCTCTCCAAAATTCAGCTCCGGGGACGAGACATTTTAGAGAAGCGGCGTGGCTTGCTCAAGCCGGGCGCGAGCCCGCCCCTACAGACAAGCTGGTGCCATCAAAATCCGGCAGCCGCAACCGGCTCGTATCTTGAATTGATAAATCTGTGTTCAAACGAATCCGAGGATCAAGACATTGAGCAAGATTTTACTGCTGTGCGAAGAAAACGATATGCGGTTCGCGTCTATGTGTATTAGGGAAGAGATGTTTATGATCGAGCAAAGTAAATCGGCTGAATCGTTTGGCGCTCCGCTGGCAATATGTATCAACGATTGCGAGATAGACTACGGCCAGTCCTATGCCGAGTTGCAGAGAATCTGTTTCCGGCTCCGTTGCGCTTTTGCCGAGATGCGATGGGGCAATGATAATTGCGGCCTTTCTGATCCTTCAGTCTACGCCGTCCCGGAGTTTTACCAGATCGAGCCCAGGGAAGATCGAAGGTGACATCCAGTTGAAATCACGATTCAACCCCGCTCTAACCCGATCGGGCCAGCCGTCTTCATAGCCTGCCAATTCTTGCGCAGTCGCGCTTCATATCGCATGGCCGACGCTATGTGCGACGAATAGAATCGGGCTACAGGCCGTCTCTGCTTCACAAGCGCCAGGGCGCGCTCGGCAGGAAGCCCCGCATAGACCAGATAGCAGGCGACGAGCGCGGGAGACCGCTGCCAGCCTGCCGTGCAATGCACATAGACATTTCCGCCCCCTGAAACAACATCTTCGATGGCAGCGACACCTGCGTCTATGAACTTCTCCGATAAGGGCTGGTCTAGGTCGGGAACAGGGATACTGACGAAACCTATTCCTGTGCTGGCCAGCGATTGAGGAGAGTAACGCAGGCAGGTTTCAAGATTTATGACGCAATTGATTCCCAGCGTCCCGAGCAGCGGGAAGTCCTCTCCGTCTAAAGTTGCGCCACACCAGATCTGCTCGTTTATACGATCGGCATCCAGCGTGCGATCCATTTGAAATTCCAGATTTGAGATTTGAGATTCGAGTCTGTCAGTCATTGCTTGAACGAGATCATCGCGCGATCAGCTTGATGCACGCGGTCAAAAAAAGCCTTCACAGTAGAGTACTGGTCTACGGTAAATGTAATAGCGTTCACCTCAAGGCGGCGCTCATAAATCACCCGGCGACCTTCGCGCGTGAAATTCGACGAGTATCGAGCCGCGCCTATATCTAACTCTACGGGATCGGGCAGCTGCTCGATCTCATATCCAACCGGCGATTCTATCGCCATACGCTCGCTCTCCGACCAGGGATAGGGAAAGTATATGTTGTTTGAGCGTCGCGGGGCGGCGAATCGGTTCTCGTCCGGGTGAGCGAGCATCGCGGGCCTGAGCAGCAATCGGCTCCCGGCGCCCGATGCGAATTGCGGAACTGTAAAGCTGTAGGACGCTTCCACAGGCGCGGCCCGGTTTGTGAGGTTGGATATAGTGATTCCGGTCTCATCGATTACCGCCGAAGGCAGGAGCGTGCGCACCGGGTCTGCAAACCGCTTGCGCTGGCTGGCCGGGTGCAGGTCGACCATGCCGTTGCGAAGCTCGAGCGCATGATGTCCTCCTATCTTCGTTTCAACGCGCACATCGACTCGACCGTCAGAAGAAGGCGTGACCCGAAAACGGCGCTCCTCGCCGCTGCGAGAGGCTTCGGTTACCGGCGTCTCTACAAATCGCAGATCGCGCCGGTCGTAGACGAGCGCCGTGACGGCCTCCTTCTCCCAGGAGAGCATTCCGAGCGGGCAGAAAGGCGTTCCGGGATCGTAAAACTGTATCGAGCTGTCGCCGGCGGAGATCACTGCCGCGACCTCGCCGTTGAGCTGGAAGGAGTCGGGAAACGAGCGGTGAAAAAAGTTCTCGTCGCGCGTCGTCATCTCGGCCACCCGCGCGTCGAGCCCCGCCGCCCGCAGCATCGCAATAAACAGCCGGTTAATCTCGCGCGGGGTGCCGTAACGGCGTCGGATTGTCTCGTCGGCGCTATTGTTTCTCTTGTACTCGCGGTCCGGGTTTCCTTCCGCGTCGCGCGTCTCTCTGAAACCCAGGTTCCTTATCTCATTTTGAACGTAGTCGTAGATCCGGGCGATCTTCTCCTGCGGGCCGTCGCCGGAAAGCGTGATCGATTCGACGACTCTCTTGATGGTGCGGCTTGGATTAGTCTCAGACCGCGCCCGCCCATACATTCGCTGCGAATAGCTGCGCCAGTATTTGTCAGGGTTGGTCTCTATCTCATCCGAATAGTATAGCCATCCCCAGATCTTTACCGTGAGCTCGGGAGGCATCAAAGGCTCGCGGCGAAACGCGGGTATGTTCTGGACTTTGATGTCGTAGGTCCCGTCCCAGGTCGGCGCGAACCGCTTCGGGTCCTGCGCGTTGAAGGTGACCCATCGCACGTCGAGTCTTGACGCCGATTGCGGCTGAATACGGTAGTGAAGCTCCCTTGTGAACAGCTCCGATTGGAGATCGAGCGCAAAGTAACGGAACCCCTGCGGGTATATCTGGCGATAGCGGTATTCGATGATCGAGCCGGCTTCGACTGCGGGCATTGAAAAGACCTTGGCTCGATGTACTGCGTTGCTGGTCTTGATCAGCAGCCGGTCAAATATATCGCGCCCTTCCACCTCTACGGTCGACCCATCCGGGCGAATCGTGCGCGCGCGCACATCATTGATCTTTCCAAGCTCGACCTTGTAAGGCAGTTGAACGTTCCCGTAAAGGCGGCCACGGTCGGTAAATATCTTTATTCGAATATAGACCTTGAGGCTGGTGCCTTCCGGGTCGTTATCGTTAAGCTCGCCCTCGCGAAAAAGGATCGCGGCGTCGGCTTCCGGGTCGCCGATGTCGGCAGCCGTCATGCGCAGCTCCTGCTGCGTGACCGGCCTCCACCCGGATGCTGCCCGCGTCTGATCCGTAACAGGCGCGAAAATCAGAAGCGATAGTAACGCGACATAGCGGCGTAGCATATAGCTTAACCTCGGCCCGGCCTGCCACGCACGGAGCAGACCCGGATGACCGTTCGTGAAGAAGAAAGCCTGAGAATTTTACTTTGTGCCGCCCCTTCGATCAATAAGAAGTCAGAAGCCAGAAGCCTGAAGCTGGTCGAGAATGTTTTCGGACTTCTTTTACTTGGCTTAAATCGAGACATTACACCAAAGCTTCTGGCTTCTGGCTTCTGAATTCTTCTCCTTAGTGCTATCCTTCAACCTGACCTTTTCACCGTAAATCTGGAGGATATCAATGAAGCGGACTCTGCTCGCAGCCTGTGCGATCATGTTTTTCCTGCTCAACGATTCCGTTTCGTCAATCCGGCCCGGCCTGCTTACAAACGACGTGCGCGCATACCGGCAGGCGCACGAGTCGGAGATCATGGCCGAGTTCATCGATCTGCTCTCGATCCCAAACGTTGCCTCGGATGATGCCAACATTCGCCGCAACGCCGCCCTGCTCATCGAGATGATGGGTCGGCGAGGAATACAGGCGCGGTTGCTCGAAGGGAAAGGCCCGCCGAGCGTCTTCGGCGAATTAAAGGTTCCCGGAGCCACCCGCACGATAGGTCTCTACGCCCACTACGACGGCCAGCCGGCCGACGCCTCGAAGTGGGAGAGCGACCCGTTCAAGCCGGTGCTGCGTGATAAGCCGCTTGAAGCCGGAGGCCGCGTCATACCTCTTCCGCAAAAAGGCGGGAGATTCGATCCCGAGTGGCGGCTCTATGCGCGCTCGGCTTCAGACGACAAGGCCCCCATCATGGCCATACTCGCGGCGCTCGACGCGCTGAAAGCCTCAAAGACCCCGCTGACTTCCAACCTCAAGTTTTTCTTCGAAGGCGAAGAGGAGGCAGGCTCGCGCCACCTCGAAGACATCGTCACCCGCAACGCCAGTCTTCTCTCTGCCGACGTGTGGATATGCGCCGACGGGCCGGTGCATCAGAACCGCCGTCAGGCCATGTACTTCGGCGTGCGCGGAATCGTCACCGCGACCATAACCGTCTATGGCGCGAACCGGGGGCTTCACAGCGGGCACTACGGCAACTGGGCCCCCAACCCGGCGCTGCGGCTGGCAAAGCTGCTCGCGGGCATGAAAGACGATCAGGGCCGCATACTGATCGAAGGCTTCTACGACGACGTCGCGCCGCTCGGTGAAGAAGAGAAAAAAGCCATAAGCGAGATGCCGCCCATCGACTCCGAGCTTATGCGCGAGTTCGGGCTTGCCGCAACCGACGGCGCGGGCCGAAAGCTCGCCGAGCTTCTCAACGAGCCTTCGCTCAACATTGACGGGATTCGCAGCGAATACGTCGGCGACGAAGCGCGCACGATAATTCCTTCCGAGGCGATCGCAACGGTCGATATGAGGCTCGTTAAGGGAATTGACCCGCGACGACAGGTCGAGCGACTGATCGCGCACATCAGGAAGCAGGGCTATCACGTCACGAGCCAGGAGCCCGACCAGCAGACCCGGTTGAAATACCCGCTCATCGCGCGCGTCGTAAGCAATGACGGGTACCGCGCAGTCCGCACGCCAATGGGCCTGCCTGTAGCGCAGAATATAATCAAAGCAGTCGAGCAGGCGACCGGGCAAAGGCCCGTGCTGATGCCGACCGTGGGCGGGAGCGTCCCGCTCTATATCTTCGAGTCCGGGACCAGATCGCCTCAGATAGGCGTCCCCATAGTCAATCACGACAACAACCAGCACGCGGC
>DASTET010001018.1:0-6771 GCA_035709445.1 Blastocatellia bacterium
CACCTCATCTACCACCCCGGCCACCGCAACCTGTCTGACCGGGCGCGCGCCTTCAAGCACTTCAACCGTGACCGCGTCGCCCGGCCTCACGCCGAGGCTCTCGGCGAGCGCGTTTGTGAGCACGAGTCCGTCAGGCGGGAGGCTCTTCACGTTGTAGTGAGCATCCACGATCCGAAACAGCCCGCCATCAGCTTCGACGCCCAGCACAGCAAGGCGGCGCGAGCGATGCCCGAACCGCAGCCGCGCGGGCGTCGTTCTGTACGCTTCGACGCGCATAACACCGGGCAGTCTCGCCGCCGCGAAGCGGGCGGCAGCGGGTCGCGGCTCGTTAAAGACTACGTTCACATCCTCTCGATAGACGTTGTTGAACTGGAGGTCCATTATCAGATCGAGGGCGTCATAAAAATAGAACCCCACTACGACCAGCGATACCGACATCGCGATGGCCAGTGTGGTCAGGGCTGCCTTGAGCAGATTGCGTTCGATGTTGCGAATGATGATTCGGACCGAGAGCGGGACCAGGCGTTGAAGACCCATTCGCTCGATCATACCGGGCCGAAAACGGGCGGGCGATTCGGGCCGCATCGCTTCTGCGGGCGGCAGCTTTACGGCCTTCTGCACCGCCCTGATCGCGCCAATCGCGGCGGCCAGCAGGCTGATCACCACCGCGCCGCCGATCACCCACGGGTCGGTCTCGTAGCTTAGCACCGGAAAGCGAAAGAAGTCGGCATAGAGCGCCGTCATGCGATAGCCGAACCACCACCCGATAGCTCCGCCCAGCAGGATGCCGCCCGACACCGAAAGCAGCGCCAGCTTCAGATAGTGCGATCCTATCCGGAGGTTCGTATAACCGAACGCCTTGAGCATTGCTATCTGATCGCGCTCGGTGCTGATCAGGCGTGACAGCACCAGGTGGATCAGAAACGCCGTCACTCCGAGAAAGATTGCCGGTATGACCGTGCTCGTGACTTTCAGCTCGGCAATCTCATTCGTGACGAAATAGTTCGACGGCTGGTCCGCGCGCCCGTACGCGCCAAGCGAGCCCCAGTCCATAAGCAGCGAATCGAGCCGCGAGATGATCTCCTCCTCGCTCGCGCCGGGAGCTAGAGTGAGCGAGACATCATTGAACGCCCCCTCCATGTCGAATGCCGCCGCGAGCGCCTTCCGGCCCATCCACATCACGCCAAAGTGGCGGTTGTCGGGGAACATATCTCCGGCTCTTATCTCGTAGACGAACTCCGGCGACATGGCCGCTCCGACTATTCGAAGCCGGGTCCACCGCCCGTTGATGACCGCGCCCACCCGGTCGCCGGGGTTGAGGTCATTAGCCTCGGCAAATGCATGGCTGATTATGACCTCATCGCGGTTGCCCGGCTCTATGTACCTGCCGCGCATAAGGTGAATGTCGTTCAGTATCTGTGCTCGTTTTTCAGGGATCGAGATGAGCTGCGCGGTGGCCGGTTCTTCCAGGCCGGGAAGATCGATCGTGACCGGGGCCACGACCCTCGTCTCGACGGCTGAGACGCCGGGGATCTCCAGGATTTTTCCGGCGATCCACTCGGGCGCACGTTTCACCTGCACGAAGAGGTCAGCGAAGCGATAACTGCGGTAGTAATCCTCCTGGGTGACGGGCAGTGATCTATAAATGTTCCGCAGCGATACGAACGAGGCGACTCCGCAAGCGACTACCAGGACGATGGCAAACACCTGCGCTCGCATATGCAGCAGATCGCGTATGAGTTTGCGGTCGAGCGCTTTCATCGCATCCTCACCACTCCAGGTCCGCAGGACGAGCTTTTATCTCGTTGCGGCGGGCCTCGATTATCTGGCCGCTTCCGAGGCGGATCACGCGGTCGGCCATGCAGGCGATGGCGGCATTGTGCGTGATGATGGCAACGGTGGTCCGGGTTTCTTGATTGACTCGCTCGAGTGCTTCGAGAACGAGCTTGCCGGTCTGGATGTCGAGCGCGCCGGTCGGCTCGTCGCAAAGCAACACGTCAGGCCGTTTCGCAACCGCGCGGGCAATCGCCACGCGCTGCTGCTCTCCGCCTGACATCTGTGACGGGAAGTGGTTCATCCTGTCGGCGAGCCCCACGAGAGTGAGCGCTTCATCGGCAGGCATAGGGTGTTCGGCGATCTCGGTGACGAGCTGAACGTTTTCAAGAGCGGTGAGGCTCGGGATCAGGTTGTAAAACTGGAACACGAAACCTATGTGCTCGCGGCGGAACCGCGTCAGCTCGCGGTCGGAGGCGGCGACAAGATCGTGATCGCGGAAGAAGACCTCGCCGCTCGTCGGGGCATCGAGTCCGCCGAGTATATTCAGCAGCGTAGACTTCCCGCTTCCTGAGGGACCGAGCAGCACGACGAATTCGCCTTCGTAAAGATCGAGGTCTACCGAGCGGAGCGCGTGAACTTCCACATCCCCCATACGGTAGACTTTTGTGAGGCCGCGCGCGCGGAAGACGGCCTCTATTCGTTTGGCACCGGTTGCGTGATTCACATGGCTTCAGCCTTGACCTCTATGTTGTTTCGTATGCCTGTGACGCCGCGCACTCTTTTCACAGCCGCCTCCGTGATCATCTTCTCGAAATCGGAGAGAGCTTCCCCCTCCATCGTGACAAGGCCGTTGCTTACGATCAGCCTGATTTGATTGGCGGGTATCAAAATATTTGACCGAAACTCACGAAGGATCTCTCGGACTATGTCCGTATCCGGCCTCTCGGCGAATTGCTTTACTACTATCTCGCTTGCAACGGCCTTTACTCCCGGGACTTCAAGCGCAGCCTTCTCTGCCGCACTCTTCTCGTCGCTGCTTCTGACGAAGCCTTCGAGCGTTATTATTTCACCGTTCGATTTTATATTAAGGTCGTCCGCGCTCAGCTCCGGTAATTTTTTCAGATTAAGGAAGACGGCCCGGCCCAGTTCAAGGTTCGCCGGGGATTTCATCTCTGCGACCATTGGTTTTACCTCCTTTATTTCACCGCTTTCTACGCAACGGGCGTGCCTGTCCGCATCTATTCCATTTTGGATGAAAACAACTCAGAGGCCGGGTTGATTCACACAGAATTGCGGATATTTCACCGCAAAGGGCGCAGAGGAACGCAGCAGATGAACTCTTGATCCTCTGCGGCCAAATACTCTTCCACCAAGAATGAGCGGATTGCCTGTGATACAGGCTAATGAGCGTGTGCTTCTTCCTGAAACTCTTCCTCGCAGTCATTACAATAAAAAGAGATCTCAGAAGGGTCCCCTTCGAGCGATGACGTGACTTTTTGCAGAGTCCTTTCATCGACAAAGTAATGCTCGCCGCACTGCGCGCAGCAGAGCCTGTGCCGGTTTCTTTCGGTTTTGAACCTCGTCGGCCCTTCAATCGCGAACTGCTGCTCTTCCGGGTTCAATCCTCCTTTGAGACTATTCATGGTAGCACCTCCAAAAAGGAACAGACTGGATGCTCATCTGAATTCTGCTCGCAACACCTGTACCGCCCGAACAGCGGGCCCATCCATTTGCAATGGACTCTGTCTGGCGTGATCTCGTGGGTCTAAATGCGCACTCTGTGGGATTTCGCTCACCGGTCTGGGGCGCATTACGCAAGACGCACCCCTTCCCTATCGCTTTCGCAATGAAATGATCCCCTGCAAAAACTGTCCCGTAATAATCGACTGCCGGAATGCCGAATCTCAGTCTCTTCTTCCGTTGGCAAGCGCCTCACCTACGCGACAGGTCATTGAGCACCGAGTCGGCAACTCTTCGGGCCGCCTCGCTCACTTCTGGAGACAACCCGATGCCTGCCGCAAAGCTCTTCCCTTCGATGCCGTAAACGATCAGGCGCGCGGGCAATCGGTTCAAGGCGCGCGCAAGCTCGATTGCCTCAGCCACACCGAATGCATGCGTTGAGCAATGGAACAACTCTGCAGGAAGCCTTTCGCGGTGCGCCTCAACCCTATAAATAGTGCCGGCCTCGCTCCCCGAACAGACAGCGTCTATGAGAATGACCGTCTCGGCCCCTTTCCAGGCATCGAGCAATGCCGCGCCTTCGCCGAGAGATTCGCGCACCGCGACATGCTCCGACCCCATCTCCTTCGCAAGCCGGGCGACCAGCAGCCCCGCCCCGTCATCGCTCCGGTACTCGTTGCCACAGCCTATTAGCAGGACATCCATGTTCACTCCCGCTCTACGTGCAGTTTCAAAAAGTGCGTGGCGCATGATATGCACGGGTCGTAGTTTCGAATCGCCTGCTCGCATTGCCACGTGAGCTGATCTTGCGGCAGGTCTATGCGGCCTGAGACGAACTGCCTGAGATCGGCTTCTATAGTCTTCTGATTCTGCGAAGTTGGCGGGATGATTCTGGCGTCAAGGATCATTCCCTGCTCATCCACACGATAACGATGATAAAGTGTGCCGCGCGGCGCTTCGGTGCAGGCGTAACCTGTCGCCGCGCGCGGCTCGATCTCGAGAGCGGGGTTCGACGGACTCTCATACCGCTCGATGATCGAGATCGCTTCGTCAAAAGCGTAAAGCATCTCCACGCTGCGGACGATGATGCTTTGAAACGGGTTGCGGCAGACCTCCGCAAGCCCGGCCTCACGAGCAGCCTCGCGGGCGAGCGGAGAGAGCCTGTCGAAGTTAAGACTGTATCGCGCCATCGGCCCGACCGAATACGCGCCGCGCCCCTTCATCGAGCAATGCAGCGCGTTGGAATGAGGGACGTGCTCTTCGATAAAGTGCTCGTCAAACTCGCGCGCGGAAATATCCAGCCCATTGCTTGAAACGACACGCCCTTCGTTGAATGGATATTCGTCCGGGTGAGATAGAGCGACGAATTCATAATCCTGCTCGAACTCCGGAAAAGGAAGTCCCGCCACCCAGCGCACGCTCTCAAGCGCCTCGTCTCGCCCGCGCTCAAGACTGTCACGCAACGAAGCCAGGTGGCGTCTGTCCGGGACTTTGTAGAAGCCGCCGACGCGCACGTTGATGGGGTGGACCTCGCGGCCCCCGAGGAGCGTGATTATCTCGTTGCCCGCCTTTTTCAATCGCAATGCGCGAGCGACTATCTCCGGATGCTCCTTCGCCATCTGAATCGCGTCTTCGTATCCGAGGAAGTCCGGCGCGTGCAGCATGAAGATGTGCAGCGCATGGCTTTCGATCCATTCACCGCAGTAGATCAACCGCCTGAGCGCCCGCAATTGCCCTTCGACCTTCGCCCCGAAAGCGTCTTCCATCGCATGCACGGCGCTCATCTGGTAAGCGACCGGGCAGATGCCGCAGATGCGCGCCGTTATGTCGGGGGCTTCGCTGAAGCGCCGCCCGCGCAGGAATGCCTCGAAGAAGCGCGGCGGCTCGAAGATCTTCAGCTTTACATCCTCGACCCTCTCGCCACGAATCCTGACATAGAGCGCGCCTTCGCCTTCGACGCGGGCCAGGTAGTCAACTTTGATCGTCCTGCTCTTTTTCATATGCTTCACCCGCCTGGCGGAACGGCTCGGCCCAGGCATTAAACCCGCGAAATGTGCGCGCAATCTCCGACTGCTCGACCCCAAGCCGGACCCACCACTCGCCGAGCGAGCCGGTGTTCGGCGTCTCCATCGGGCCAAAGCAGCCATAGCAGCCGCGTGCATAAGCCGGGCAGATTGCGCCGCATCCGGCATGAGTGACCGGACCGAGACACGGCGTACTGTGAGCAACCATCACGCAGACCGTGCCGCGCAGCTTGCATTCGACGCAAACGCTGTGCGCGGGCGTGTTTGGCTTGCGCCCGGCCAGAAAGGCGCTGATTACTTCGAGCAGTTGATGCTTGTTGATGGGACAGCCGCGCAGCTCGAAATCGACCTTTACGTGCTCGGATATGGGCGTGGACTTCTCAAGCGTCGAGATGTACTGAGGGCTGGCGTAAACGATCTGCACGAACTCTCTCACATCTGCGAAATTGCGGAGCGCCTGAATACCGCCCGCCGTCGCGCACGCGCCGATAGTGATAAGAGTTTTTGAGATGCGGCGCACATGCCTGATTCTCTCAGCGTCATCAGGAGTTGTTATCGACCCTTCGACGAGCGACAGATCGTACGGCCCCTTGATCCGAGCGCGCGAGGCTTCCATAAAGTAAGCGATCTGAATCTCGTCGGCCACGGCGAGCAGCTCGTCTTCGCAGTCGAGCAGGCTCAATTGACAGCCGTCGCACGAAGCGAATTTCCAGACCGCAAGCTTTGGCTTCCGTCTCCGCTTCACCCTCATACACCCCTCAGCTCAAAGAATGGTCGGACGCGGTCATAGCGAAAGACCGGCCCCTCTTTGCACACGAATGTAGGCCCGAACTGGCAATGCCCGCAGAAGCCGACGGCGCATTTCATGTTCCGCTCCATCGAGATGAATATGCTCTCCGCCCCTACGCCTCGCTTTTCCAGCTCAAGGATCACGTAGCGCATCATCACCTCGGGGCCGCAAACCATCGCCGTAATACGCACAGCGTCGAACCGCGCCTTTGGTATAAGCGTGGTCACCACCCCCACATTGCCGCGCCAGTCGCTCGCCGCCGCGTCAACCGTGTAGGCGACATCTATGCCCGAATGCCGTTGCCATTGATCGAGACCCCGCCGGTAGAGCAGGTCCTCAGGCGTGCGCGCGCCGTAAAGAAGGACTACTCGTCCATACTGCTCGCGATCAGCCAGCAGGCGATAAAGGACCGGGCGCAGCGGCGCGAGCCCAAGCCCGCCCGCCACAATCAACACGTCGTTTCCCCTCGCCTCTTCAACCGGCCAGGGATTGCCGAACGGG
>DASTET010001019.1:0-2028 GCA_035709445.1 Blastocatellia bacterium
CGATCTTTTTTCTATTAGCCATAATCTCTCTGGCTCAGCCAGTGATTCCTTTTCGAACGCTTCTTTGACGCGGCTATCACCGCCGAGGTTGCACATCGAAACCTCCACATCAATTCTAACAGCTTGCGCCGTTTCGATCATGCCAATGATGAGGCGCGAGCGCCCTCTGCGATTGATTCCTGCTTTGATCGCTTGCCTATAGGACCTATTCACGCATCGTCTTCGGAGAATATCTTCAGAAAGTCTTCGACCTGGGCGGGCGAGATGCGAGCGGTCATCAGGTTTTCTTCGACGTGCGAGCGATTGCTCATGCCTATGAGGGCGGTCGTCACGCCTGGCGTAGACCTGACGAATTGAATGGCGCGTTGAGCGTCGGTGCCTAGCCCTTTGAGCGATTCTCGGATGAAGGGCGGCAGGTTTTGCGCGAGCTGTCCCTGTAGGATCGACGCGCTGCACATGACGGTTATATGGAGGCGGCTTGCGGCCACAAGCGGAGACTGCTGCTCGCCATCGATTGGCTGATTTGCTGCCGTCAATGCTTCGGGCATAGCAAGGTTATAAGGCAGTTGTACGACGCGAAAATGATGTTCTGCGCCTCCGACTTCGCGCGCCGCCCGTTCCATCTCGGCAAGCGACAGGTAGTCGCGAGCGTCGGGCGATTGCCTGTAGCCGTTCCAGGTGGCTGTGCCGTAAAACTGTATCCGTCCGGCGGCGACGGCCGATTCCAGGAACTCGAATGCGGCGCGAGTTCGCTTCAAGAACTCATCGCGACCGATCCGGTCGAGCTGGCTTTCCGGGTTATGCACATAGTAGATGTCTATGGTTTCAAGACCGAGGTTGCTGAGGCTCTGTGATAGCTGATGTTCGAGATATGTAGGCGCCATGCAATGGCTGCCGACAATATCTTCGGGGCGGGCCGCGCCCGTACTGATAATGTTGTCGATCACCCAACCGCGCGCGTCGCGTGGCGGCTCTCCGTCGAAGGGCAGGAAGCCGCCTTTTGTGGCGATGATGATCTCGTCGCGCGAAGCCTTGCCTGCGTCGAAGACCTGCTTGAGCGCCGCGCCTATTGCTCGCTCGCTCCGCTGAAAGCGATAGTTTATGGCCGAATCGATGACGTTTGCGCCCAGCTCGATTGCTCGCCTGATAGCATCCTGGTACATCAGATCGGTGGAATCATCCCAGTGGCCCAGGTAAGTGCCGAGCCCTATAGTCGACATCCAAAGTCCCTGTTGCTGGCGAAAGTGGCCTGGCGCGGTGATTGCGGCGAGCCGGTCCGTATATCTTCGGGTCCCTTCGGGCGTAGCTCCATTTGGCTTGCTCATCGCTTCCTCCTCTTTACCTCAGCTAGCTGGTCAGGCCCTCTTCAGCAGAGACGAGCGAGGCGACTTCGACCGCCTGAGGCAGAACGTTGCGCCATTCGGATTCGATCTCCGAGATGGGGCGATTGATAACCGTCTCCTTATTGGACTTGATAACGAAATTCTCGCCGCCCGTCCGGCCTATCACAGCCGACCTGATCCCGCTCTCACGGGCGATCTCTAAAATCTGCTCGACGTTCTCATCCGTTGCCGAGACCACTATGCGCGAGGGCGTCTCCGAAAAGAGCAAAGCCGCGCCCGATAGATCGCCTTCAAGCCCTACCTCACAGCCCAGCGCCTTGCGGCGATAGCTTGAAAACGAGCACTCGGCGAGCGCGATTGCGAGCCCGCCGTCCGAAAGATCGTGCGCTGATTCGACAAGCCCGGCCTGGATGATCTTGAGACAGGCTTCCTGCACGCGCCGTTCAAGCTCAAGGTCGAGCTCGGGGACGCGGCCCCGTGTCAGGCCATGCGCAAGCGCATACTGGCTCACGCCAAGATCGCTGCGGGTCTCGCCCAGGAGCAGAATCGCGCGGTCTTCATTCTTGAACCACTGTGTTGTCACGTTGCGCATGTCTTCGATGATGCCGACCATGCCTATGACCGGAGTGGGAAAGATCCCGCGCCCGTCGGTCTCGTTATAGAAGCTGACGTTGCCGCCGGTGAC
>DASTET010001020.1:0-2359 GCA_035709445.1 Blastocatellia bacterium
GGAGATATCCGAGAGCACGCAAAACCGCGTGGGCAATTCCAACCGCTCTTTTATGCTGCGAAGCAGCCCTTCTAGCTGGATTATCGTATCCAGGTCGTCGCTTGCAGGGTTGAGCCCCAGTATCACATCACCGCACCCGTAGCTTAGACCTTCGAGAATTGAGAAGAGTATCTCCTCTTCATCATCGCCGGGACTGTTAGGCTGTATGCGCGAGCCGAAGTGGATGCGAGAGCCGATGGCCACACCGGGGCCGGGCAGAGGGTTGAAGATCGCGTGGGCGACACGCGAAAGCTCGTCGTTGTTCATTACCTTGACGACCGAGGCGATCACCTCACTCGAAAGCCCCTCGACACAGCGACGGGCGAACCCGGTAGCATCAGGACCGAGCAGCCTGTGTTTCAATTCCTTTATCGATAGGCTGGATAATTCAGACGCGAGCTGCGAGTCAAAAGAGCGGGCGAGGGCTTCAGACACGCCATCTTCAACAATCGGCGTTCTTGCTATCTCCCCGACCTTGAGCTGAGCGAGTATCTGCCGGGCCTCTGCCCGCTCCCGATCATCGCGAGTCCCGCCTACGAGCAGGTCGCCCTCCTTGAACTCGTTGGCTCGAACCAGTATTTGCGCCAGTTCCTCTCGTTTCATAGTCTTTACCGAAGATTTCAGTATACCGGAGTCGACGTGGTCGCAAGATTAAATTTTTGCATCCCGGGAGAGAACGAGGCTATAATCCTGGCATATCCGGGCCTGCTGATGGGATGTCGAACAATGGGAAAGGGAGCGCTGTAAATGAGATCACGGAAATTCTATTGTGGTGTGGTCTTGATCCTCTTCGGACTTTTATCTTCATCCGGTTCATTTGCACAACGCAGAGAAAGCAGAGAGTCGAAAGAGGCGGAAGAGTATCACCGGGCGGGTTTGTCCTATTACGAATCGGGCCAATATGAGAAGGCTGTTGAGGCTTATGAGAGAGCAATTCTGAAGAAGCCCGCTCGCGAAGACTACTATTTTAACCTCGCTATGGCCTACAGCAGTCTTGGAAGGTATAAGGATGCCGTCTCGGCATACAACACTGCGATTCGTATAAAACCGGATTATACTGTCGCCTACTTTAATCTGGGCCACGCATACAGCAATATAAAAAAATATGAAAGAGCAGTCAGGGCGTTCAAGCAGGCTATCAAGCATGACCCGGACAATATAGAGGCTTATTTCTCGCTGGCTACCGCGTATTTCGATTCAGGCAAAGAGGAGATGGCCGTCGCCACTTATGAGGAAGCGATACGGCGCAATCCCGGTAATCCCTATGCATACTTCAACCTCGGGCTGGTCTATTTTCCAGTCGGCCCGCATGCTCGTGCTGTGGATGCTTTTTCTCAGGCGATAATCCGCGACCCGCGATACTCGGAAGCCTACTTTCATCGAGCATATTCTTATCTGTTTATGGGGCGAGGCGAATCGGCGGCCTCAGATGCTGAGACATACCTCTCTCTAAAGGAATGGCGTGGGGAGCGAGTTTTGGACATGGCAATCGTCGGCTATTTCGGTTATATCCAGGCACGGCAAGAGGCGTCTGCTCGCAAGCTGCTCGAAGATGCGGTAAGAGCAAATGGTTCGAAGGATTGGCCGTACCCGGTAATCGAGTATCTGCTGCGCGAGATCCCGGATCAGGTCCTCTTGAATAATGCCCCGGAGGGATCTCCAAAGGTTGAAGCGAAAGCTTACATCGGCCTGGACCTGTCGCTTCGGGGGGAACAGAAGGCGGCGCTGGATCATTTGAAGTGGGTAAAGAAACACACTTATTGGGGATCATTGATGCACTCACTGGCGGTCTCGGAAATGGAGCGGATCAAAGCAAGCTCGGCGCTTTCGTCAAAAAGATGAAAATTGTCTCACTGCTACCTAAATTCCAGAGTGATAGTTCCGACGACCCTTGCGCGGCTCCTGTCCAGCCTCGCGGGGAGCCATTTCCAGCGGCGCGCTGCGGCAAGGGCTGAATCATGCAACTGTCTGGGCCCCGAAACCGGACGGGCGGCAATCACGCTGCCCTCTTCATTTATCGTAACCTCGACCGTAACCGGCCCCTTTATCTTTTCCTTTTTTGCCTCTTCCGGGTAGACAGGTCTTGAGCGAACAATGGCGGTATTCTGAAGCACGTCGCTCGACCTTCGAATCACCTTTGGAGCCGGCGGTCCTTCTGCTATCGGTTTTTCCGGCGCTGGCGGCGGTTCCTGATTGACGGACTTTCCCGGACCACTCACTTTGAAATCGGAAGGCAGGCTCAACGGTGCCGTCGAGTCTGAGGCTACCTTTGAGACCGAGGGGGGTGAGAGGGCTGGTTTTTCCGGCGGGGACAACCTTT
>DASTET010001021.1:0-3296 GCA_035709445.1 Blastocatellia bacterium
CGTACCTGTGGTCGTGCGGCTGGAAGGAACGAACGTCGAGCGGGGCCGTGAAGTCGTCGAGCAGAGCGGCCTGGGGTTCGTCGCCGCTTCAGGGATGAAAGATGCGGCGGAAAAGGTCGTCAGCTTTGTCAAAAAGGGGTGAAAAGCTTGAAAGAGCTTGCGCCCGATGGTAGAGTCAGATCGAGTTTGAATTTTTTATAGCCGGAAAGGAACTCGCCTGGGTCCCCGCCCCCCTGACAGGGGCAAACGGATTCCAGATTCATTATGCGTAGCTAGCCACTTACAAATCGTGATGGAACTGCGACGGAACGTTACCCGTTCCCGTGCGATCTCCTTTTGACCCGATTTAACCAGGTGAGCTTGACTATGCAGAATCATCTAGGCGCGGTCGACCTCGGCTATCTCCTGCCGGACGGCAAACCGCTTTTCAAATCGCTTACATTCAGCTTCGGCCCCGTGCGAACAGGTCTGATAGGCCCGAACGGCGTCGGCAAGACAACGCTTCTCGACATACTGGCCGGAAAGAGAGCGCCTTCAGCCGGGAGCGTGACCCGCCAGGGAAGGGTCTCTTACCTCCCTCAAACGATTTCCTTCGATAAGAGCGCGACGGTCGCCTCCGTGCTCGGGTATTCGCGCAAGCTTGAGTCGCTCGCTCGAATACTCAAGGGCGAAGGCAACACGGCTGACTTCGAGGCGGTCGACGCGTGTTGGGATCTGCCCGAAAGAATCGCCGCAAGCTTTGAAAGGCTCGGCGTGGCGCACATAAAGCTCGAAGAGGGGGTCGGAAGCCTCAGCGGCGGCGAGCTTATGCGAATCCGAATAGCCGGGCTTCTGCTCGACGAGCCCGATTTTCTTCTGCTCGATGAGCCGACGAATCATCTCGACTTCGAGGCGAGAGAATTCATTTATGAGCTGGTCGCTTCGTGGAGAGACGGGCTGGTAGTCGTCACGCACGACCGCCGCGTACTCTCGCTCGTCGATCAGACTGCCGAGATGTTTTCAGACCGGCTAAAGCTTTATGGCGGGAATTTCGAGTTCTACCGCGAGCAGCGCGGCATAGAGCGAGCGGCAGCCGAGCAGGCCGTCTCCGGCGCCCGGCAGAGGCTCAAGCACGCGAAGGCGACGGCGCAACTGGCGCGGGAGAGACAGGAGCGCCGCGCTGCGGCGGGTAAGCGAAACATCGCAAAGGTGAACATTGCGCCCATAGCTTCAGGGCTGCTCCAGCGACACGCTGAAAACAGCGCGGCCCGGCTCAAGGCCCGTCACGAAAAGAAGGTCGAAGAGGCGATGAGCGAGCTTCATCTCGCCAGGAGCAATCTGCCTGAGGAGCTTCGTATAACCGTCGACCTCGAAGAGCCGCGGGTCCCGCCGGGCAAGCGAATGATTGAGCTTCGCGGCGTCAACTACCAGTACCCCGGCGCGCGCGCCCTGCTGTGGAGCGAGCCGCTCGACATGGATGTCATCGGGCCGGAGCGGATATGTATCAAAGGCCGAAACGGATCGGGAAAGTCGACGCTGATCGATCTCATATGCGGGAAGAAGTCGCCCCTGACGGGCACGGTCAGAACAGGAACGAAGAGTATAGGCGTGCTTGACCAGCAGGTGAGCGTGCTCGACGATTCTCTGACCCTGCTTGAGAATCTGAGACGGGTCGCCAGACCGGGGCCGGTCCACGAACTCAGAATACTGCTCGGAAGATTTCTCTTCTACAAGGACGACGTCTTCAAGCCTGCCGCGACGCTGAGCGGCGGCGAGAGAATGCGGGCGGGGCTTGCCTGTCTTCTGGGCGCAGAGCAGGCGCCCGACATACTCATTCTCGACGAGCCTACGAATAACCTCGACCTGTCGAGCGTCGAGCAGATGGTAGCCGCGCTGAAAGAGTACCGGGGCGTGCTGATCGTAGTCAGCCACGACAGGAGCTTTGTTGATGATATAGGGATCGAGAGAGAGATCGAGCTTTGAGGCTCAAGAATGGACAGGATCGACGGGGTTAACGAGGGTATTCTCTGTTCCTGTAAATCCTGTCCATTGACTTCAGATCAGCGGGCGCTGGCCTGCTTCAGATAATCCTGGGCCTCGCGCAGCTCCGGAAGCTGAGTGTCGGCCTGTTGCCATTGCTTCAGGAACTTCGAATAAGCGGCTGTGGCCCCCTTCGCATCGCCGCTCGCTGCGGCTGCTCGCGCTGCGCCGAGCAGCGACCTTGCGCGGTTGGGCTGGCGCAGGAGCGCGGTCGAAAACTGCGCGGCGGCCTCTTTCGGACGGCCCGCGGCGAGCAGGATTTCGCCGAACAGCTCGTGCGAAGGCTTTACGAGCGAGGGCGGCCCTGAGGGCGGGGCCATGTCTTCTTCGAGCGCGGTGGCTTTCTTCATAAGCTCGATGGCCTGGTCGTAGCTCTTCTTCGACGCGGCAACGACCGCGGCCACTTCAAGCTCGCGTATCTCGGCAGGCTTCGCGCGGTAAGCGTCAGGAGAGGAGGACTCTTTGCGCATCTCGCGAAGCTTTTCGAGGCTCTTTTCTGCTTCGGCTGATCCGCGCGCGGCAGCGGCAAGCCCGCGCGTGAAGGTCGGGAGCACCTGCCCGGTGTTTGAGCGCCGCTGCGTTGCGCCGGACGGGGCAGGCTGCGGGCCGCTGTGACCTGCGTGCTCACCGCCGGAATCGCCCGCCTGTCCTTCGATAGGCTCAAACAGCTTCGAGGCGAGGTCCCATCGCTCGGTCTCTATTATGAAGGACGACGCCATGTTTGCGTAGTTGTTCGCGTAGTAGTTCGGTCGGAGCTTGTTATCGTATTTCGACTCCCGCATGGTCTTCTGCATAAGCGAGAGCAGCTCTTCGGCCTTCGAGTAACGGCCCTGCTGCAAATAGACATAGAGCAGCCAGTGAAGGCTGTGATAATCGCGCAGGCTTATAGAGAGATTCTTGCGGCGGACCCAGGCGTCGGAGACGGCCCACGCGGCCTCATTCGAGGCCGCCGCTTCGGGCCACATCCCGAGCTGAAGGAAGATGTGCGAGGGCATATGCCGCGCATGGTGCGCATCGGGAGCGATCTCGGCATAGCGGCGGGCGGCAGGAAGCGCGAGAATCGCGTGCTCAGGATCATCGAAAGAATGGATGATGTAGTGGGCCGCGCCCGGATGGTCGGGGTTCTTTTGATAAACATCCAGCGCAATCGCGCCAGCCTTCGCCTGAAACCGGTAGCCTTTGTCTCCGGGCCGCCATAGCCCCAGAAGCGAGAGCGAATAAAAGCTGGCGACCTCCAGATCATCCGGATAGTTGTGATCCCTCTTCTCCATCGCCTC
>DASTET010001022.1:0-4875 GCA_035709445.1 Blastocatellia bacterium
ATGCCCAGTTCGCGCCAGATAGGCAGCGCCTGCTCTAATTCCTCGATCACCTGCGGCGCTGTTTCGGGTATTCGTTTGGCGAGTTCATTCGCTTTGAGTAACATAGTTTGCGCGGCTAGATGTTTCCGATCTTGCGCCGTCGCGGTTGCCTGCACTGTGGCCTCCAAGCGGTAGGAACCGCGCATGGTCGCTGTCCCAATGCCGCGCACCGTCAGCCGATAACTGCCCGGCAGCAAGGCTTCCAGCACAAGCGACTCTGATTCGCCAGCGTCGGTCAAATTCACCTCGGCCCTCTGCTTGCCGTCCGGCGCAGTCAGGATCAAGATACTATCGATCGCCCGCTGGTCCAACCGGAAGCGGACGAATTGCCCCGCCGTCAGGCTGATCTGATAAGTGTGCGCTTCGACGCCGGCGATCTCGCGCTCGACGAGCTGGCCCGTTTCCAGTTTCGCCTCCTGCGCTTGCGCTGTCACGCAGAGCAGACACAATGCCAAAGGAAGCCGTCTCAGTTTTCCGGTCAGCATAATTCTTCTCCTACAGACTAAGGGGGATTTCAGCGGCAAATCTGTCCACAAGCACGACGATTTTTATCGCCGGGTAAGGCGAAGCGATCTACACCGGCTAGTGATGCTCCAATTCGACCAGCGTGACCAGGACGGCGCCCCGCCCTCGCACGGTGGTCTGTCGGTTTTGGTGGTCGTAGTGACTTTCAAGCTGAGAGGCGGCGTGTTGCTCTAAGAACCCGTTCACGACCTGGATCTGGGCCGGGTCGCTGATCCGGCCTTTGCTGATTGGGTTGACAAGATCGCGGAACGCCTCCAATTCGAGCACGGGCTGCGCCGCCCAAACCAGCCGGAATCGTTCCGTGCCCGGCTGGTCATCGAAGACGTACCAGTTTGTCTGGAACCGTTCATTGGCCCAGATATGAGCCGAGCCGTTGTTGTGCGAAGCCAGCGGGAAGAGCAGCCTGTAATTGCCGCCCGGCTCCTGGTTGAGCAAATAGAGAAAGCCTTCCTGCGGGCTGGTCAGGTTGAGCCTGAACTTCCAGCCCGGCTCGAAAATCTCGCGCCCGGAAGACTGAAACTCTGATTGATAAGGCTTCCCGTCACGGTATTTCTGAACCGTCAGCCAGTAGCCCAAACTGCGTTCCGGTAATACGGCTGTCGGCTGATCCGGCGCGCTGGCCGGCCTGTGGCGCAGCCATTGCCAGATTCCAATGCCGAGCAGGAGCGCAACGGCCAGCGCGCCTGCCGTCCAGAGGCGTGCAAAGCGGGCCGGGCTGATTGTTGTCGCCTGCGCGGTGATTCTCGCCGTTTCAGGGCCAGGTCTGCGCACTACATCTCGGACGATCTGCGTCTCGGCTTCGCTGCTGTGCCACGCGGGAGATTCGCCCGCGAGATCGGCGGCGAACTCCAGCCGCTTTTGCAGCCTCTTCAAGTCTGCCAGCAACGCCCGGGCGCTTCCGTACCGCTCGTCCGCGCTCTTAGCCAGGGCCCGGCTGACGATCTGTTCGAACTCGGCAGGCACGTCTTTGACAATCTGTGCGAGCGGCGGCGGCTCTTTCTCCAGGATGGCGACGATGGTGTGAGAGGCCGTCTCGCCCATGAACGGGTGGTGTTGCGAGAGCATCTCAAACAGCACCACGCCCAGGCTGAAAATATCCGTGCGCGCGTCGACGGTCTTCCCGCGCCCTTGTTCCGGCGACATATAAGCGACGGTCCCCACGATCATCCCCGGCTCTGTCAGCCCCTGTATTCTGGTCTCCGCTTCCGCATCAAGCGGGCCTTGCTCGACGAGCTTCGCCAGCCCGAAATCCAGCACCTTGACGATGCCGTCATTGCGGATCATCACGTTTTCCGGCTTGATGTCGCGGTGAATGATGCCCGCTCCGTGCGCAGCGCCAAGCGCCTGAGCGGTTTGTACGGCAATGTTCAACGCCTCGTCGAACGCGAGCGGCGCGCGTTGCAAGCGAGCGCGCACCGTCTCGCCGTCAACCAATTCAGCCGCGAGAAAATGCGTCTCGCCTTCGGCTCCGAATTCGTAGATGGTCAGGATGTTGGGGTGATTCAAGGCGGAGGCGGCAAACGCCTCCTGCTCGAAGCGGCGCAGACGGTCTTTGTCCTGCGCGATGGTTTCAGGCAACACCTTGAGCGCCACTTTCCGCCTCAGCCGCGTGTCTTCGGCCAGGTACACTTCCCCCATCCCGCCCGCCCCCAGCAGCGAAAGGATTTTGTAGTGACTGACCTGTTTACCTGGCGCGAAGGGGGCGTGGTGTTGCGCCAGCAGGTCGGCGGCCACGTCCAGGGCCGGGCGGGAGAGGAATTTTTCGGACTTCGAGTGATTGGCCAGTAGTTTTTCAACATCGTCAAGCAAACGAGTATCATCACTACAGACTTGCGCGAGCCAGGCGGCGCGCTGTTCGGGGGCAAGCTCCAGCGCCTCGTCAAAGAGTCGGCCAATGAGTTGGTAGCGTTCGGGCGTCATGTCATTGCGCTCAATTGCTGATGCACTCGCCCTGCCAACCCTATTATCCGAAAAGAAATAAGCCGATGGTTGTGATGGGAAGTATGACGTTCATCTCTTTTTCTATATTCGGTTTTCTGATTCATAATCTTGTTGATTCCTAAAACACGCGCGAAGTAAGGGCACAAATACCGCACACTCACGCCGACTCGCATTGCATGATTGCTTCGCTACAACTGCTCTCATTAGATAAGGGGGAATTGGCGCGCAAAAGTGTTCACGAAACTATCGTATTTTCGCGCCACCTCTGTTCTGGCCGTTAAGCCTCCATTGTGCTACTGTTTAGTAGCTTTGAGCAGGGGAATTCGATCGGCTATGGCATCCTCGACGACACCCAATATCACTCAACTCCTGATCGCCTGGAACCAGGGAGACCAGGACGCGCTGGCGGAACTGACTCCCCTCGTCTACAAGGAACTCCACCGATTGGCCCACGGCTATCTGGCTGGCGAACGCCGCGGCCACGTCTTGCAAACCACTGCCCTCGTTAACGAAGCCTTCCTCCGGTTGATAGACTGGCAACAGGTTGAATGGCAGAACCGAGCTCATTTTTTCGGAGTCTCCGCGACGCTTATGCGCCACATTCTGGTGCAATTCGCCCGCGAGCAGCAGGCTGCCAAACGAGGCGGGGGGGCGATTCGGGTATCGCTGTCGGAGGCGGTCAGTGAAAGCACGCGGCACAACCCGGACCTGGTGGCGCTCGATGACGCTTTGACGGAGCTGGAAAGACTCGACCGACGACAGGCACGGATAGTGGAGCTGCGCTTTTTTGGAGGGTTAAGCCTGGAGGAGACGGCCGAAGTAATGGGGGTATCGATAAGCACTGTGCGGCGGGACTGGCGGATGGCGCAAGCCTGGTTACATCAACAATTGAGAGCGAGCCTATGACGCCGGAACGCTATCAACGGGTCGGAGAGCTCTTCGACAGGGCGCTGGAACTGGCCGCCGAAGAGCGAGCCGGATATCTGGAACGGGCCTGTGGTGCGGATGCGAAGTTGAGGCAGGAAGTAGAGTAGCTGCTGGAGAGCCATTCAGACTCGGAAGAGTTTCTCTCCCGGCCTGCGCTGGACGTAGCGGCGGCGATGCTAGCGCAAAATCGAGTCCCCTTCGCGGCAGGCAAGCAGATCAGTCACTACAATATTCATTCTTTGCTTGGGGCGGGCGGGATGGGCGAGGTCTATCTGGCGGAGGATACGCGGCTGAAACGTAAAGTCGCCTTAAAAGTCCTGCCGCGATCTATCGTCGGGGAGGTCGATCGTTTGCGGCGGTTCGAGCAGGAAGCCTTCGCCGCGTCTGCGTTGAATCATCCGAACATCCTGACGATTTTCGAGTTTGGCGCGGAAGGCGATACCCATTTTATCGCTTCCGAATTCGTTCAGGGCGAAACCCTGCGCGCCAGACTCCAGCGCGGACGCCCGGCATTAACCGAAATGCTCGACCTCACCCTGCAAATCGCTTTCGCCCTGCATGCGGCGCATGAAGCAGGCATCATCCACCGCGACATCAAGCCTGAAAACATCATGGTGCGAACTGATGGGATCGTCAAAGTCCTCGACTTCGGTCTCGCCAAACTGACAGAAGCCCCGGCCTCTTCCGATGACCCGAGAGTGCCGACGCAATCCAAAGTTAACACGAAGGCCGGAGTCGTGATGGGTACGATCACATATATGTCACCGGAGCAGGCTCGCGGCATGGAAGTTGACGCCCGCACTGACATCTTTAGTATGGGCGTAGTGCTCTACGAACTGGTGGCCGACCGTGCTCCCTTTGAAGGAGCGAGCGCCAACGATGTTACTGCCGCGATTCTAACTCAGGCGCCGACGCCGCTCTCGCGTTACGAGGCAGCCGTGCCGGCCGAGCTTGAGCGCATCGTAGCTAAAGCATTAGAGAAGGACCGGGAGGACCGCTACCAGGTCGTGAAAGACCTGTTGCTCGATGTGAAGCGGCTCAAGCAACGACTGGAGTTTGAAGCCGAGTTAGCGCGGCCGGGCGGGCAAGATGCAACTGTGGTGACCCACAGCGGGCCTGCGGCTAAAGAAACTGGCTACCCGGGGCCCGTTCACACCGGCGAGGGAATGGCCAGCGCGACCGCCAGCATGGAGTATCTGATCGGCGCGACAAAAAGGCACAAGCTGGCAGTCGCGCTGGCCGGCCTGCTGATGGCGGGCGCGGGCCTCACCTTCTGGTCCTCCCCATTTAACCGGCAGCGAACTCCATCCCTGGCGACGAGCGCGAGAATCGTTCCTTTCACTACTTTTTCGGGAGTGGCGGACCAACCCGCTTTCTCGCCCGACGGTAATCAAATCGCTTTTACCTGGGACGGTGGCACGGGCGACAATCTCGACATCTATG
>DASTET010001023.1:0-6475 GCA_035709445.1 Blastocatellia bacterium
ATGGAAAGTACGATATCGCGGTCAACGGCGGCGGGTTGTTTACCGTCGTTTATGAGAAGCCCGGTCACTTGCCGTCACAGCGACAGATCGAGGTGCCCTGGCAGCACTTCGTAATGGCGCCGGATGTTGCGATGACGCTTCACGATCCGCAGGTAACCCGAATAGACCTTTCAGCCAGCACGCCGATTCAGATCGCTCAAGGAAGCGAGGTAAACGACCAGGACGGCAGCCGTCGCGCCGTGCTGTTTTTCCGACAGGGCACCACGGCTACTATGAAGCTGCCCGGCGGCGCGATGCAGCCCCTTACTACCATGCACGTGCGCATCTCGGAATACACAGTCGGGCCGAACGGGCCGGAGGCGATGCCTGCCGAGCTTTCCACGACCAGCGCCTATACATATGCCGTAGAGTTCAACGCAGATGAAGCGGTGGCAGCAGGCGCGAGCAACATATTCTTCAGCCAGCCGGTCATCTTCTATCAGGATAACTTCCTGGGCTTCCCCACAGGCATGGCCGTCCCTTCGGGATTCTATGATCGGGAGCTAGTGGACCTTAGCATAAGTTTTTGAACAAATTGAATTCTTCCCCTCACCGAAGTATGCTTCTCCGCCCGGAGGAACTGAACACGGTGAGAGGGCGAAAACCGAACGAATATAAGCTCGATGCCAGTGATCGCCGATACCTGAACGAAATTGCTTCTCAGGGCCAACTGATCCTGCGTATTGCCAACAGAGCGCGTGCCCTGCTGGCTTTGGATCGTGGTGAGCGCATCTCTGAGATTGTGCGTTGGCTTGCATTAAGCCGCACATCTCTATTCTATCTATGGAAGCGTTACCTTGATCGCGGCGTTGATGCGATCTTTGACGAAGAACGTAGCGGGCGGCCCCCAGTTTTTTCCCCCTATCGAGCGGGTCAAGATCGAGAGAGTCGCCTGCACTGACCCAAGTGCTTATGGACGCCATTTGACTCGATGGGATTGCCGCACTCTCCAACAAGTTGTAGTTGAACAGGCCATCGTTGAAAGGATTCATTATACGACTGTTGCACGCATACTTCAGTCGGCCAGTTTGCAGCCCCATCGCAGTCGGTGCTGTTCGTCTTTTGACGCTGATTCTCCGAACCAGGATAACGCACCTCCAGTGCAATCCCCAAACCAGGGGAGTACTCCGCTTGATCAGTCTTATTTCTGAAATAATGAGCTGGGGCTGAATATGGACTGGTTCGCACGGTCCGCCTGATATTGAGAAGAACCGACCATGCAGCTTGAGCATAACATTGTTTATTGCTAGCCTTTCTCTGGCCCGTGCAGTTAAGAGACAGAGAAGGCTATGCATTACTTATCTTTTATTCTATTGACCCTGTCGCCGTTTCTTTATCAGCCCGCATCGGAGCCGGGCAAGATCGTCAAAGAGGCTTTCGATCTGAACGGCAAGGCCCGCTCATATTATCTTTTCGTTCCAAAGACCGGCGCGTCGAATACGCCTCTGGTCATCCTGCTCCACGGGTCCGGCGGGAACGGGCGCTCGCTTGTCGAAGAGTGGAAAAACCTTGCAGGCAAGGAGGGGCTTATCCTCGCAGGACCGGACTCGAATGTGTCTTCGGGGTGGTCGCTCGAAAGCGACGGGCCGGAGTTCATCAATGAATTGATCGAAACGATCAGGGCAAAACACCGGATCGACGCTCGCAGAGTCTACCTGTTCGGGTACTCGGCGGGCGCAGTCTACGCGCTACAGCTTTCCATGCTTATGTCCGAAAGGTTTGCGGCCACGGCAGTCTATGCGGGCGCGATGGACCCTGCAAGCTTCGGGCGAATCGAGCGGGCGAAGCGAAAGATACCCATAGCCCTGTTTGTCAGCACAAACGATCCGTTCTTCCCGGTTGCTAAAGTTCGCGCGACATTGAATGCGTTAAAAGAGCAGGGTTTCCCGGCCTACATGAAAGAGGTATGGATAGATGACAGCGCGCACGGCCACGACTATCGCACAGTAGCCCGTTCAGTGAACAGCGATGCCTGGAAGTTCCTGAAGAAGTATGAAGTGGAAAAAGATGAGCCACAGACGAGCACCGATAAATGACTCTGCGTCTATCGGCGCTCATCTGTGGCTGCTTTTACGGGGCAGGCACTCGGCCTGCCCGACGGTGATTAATCGCCTGCCTTGCGGGCCTCTGCCGCTTCGGTGAAGTCTTCGCCCGCAGGTATTTCGGCCTCTTCCTCTTCGAACTCTTCGCCTTCGACCGTGGCGTCGGGCTCAAGCCGTATGCTGCGGTAGAACTCCATGCCGGTCCCGGCAGGGATCAGCCGGCCCATGATGACGTTCTCCTTGAGGCCGCGCAGGTAATCGACCTTGCCGCTTATCGCAGCTTCGGTGAGCACCCTCGTCGTCTCCTGGAACGACGCAGCCGAGATGAACGATTCGGTTGAGAGCGAAGCCTTGGTGATTCCAAGAAGCAGCGGCTCGGCCTGCGCCGGCTGCCCGCCTTCGACCGTCACGCGCTCGTTCTCGTCCTGGAACCGGAAGCGGTCCACCATGTCTTCGAGCAGGAACTCGGTGTCGCCAACATCCTTGACCCGCACCCACCTTAGCATCTGGCGGACGATGACTTCGATGTGCTTGTCATTGATGTTTACGCCCTGAAGCCGGTAGACCTCCTGGATCTCGTTGACAAGGTAACGCTGAAGCTCCTCTATTCCGCGAACGGCGAGGATATCGTGCGGGTTGAGCGGCCCATCCATCAGCGGCTCGCCGGCCCTCACGTAATCGCCCTCCTGAACGTTGATGTGGACGCCGCGCGGTATCGAGTACTCGCGGCGCTCGCCGTCGGGCGCTTCGATGATGACGCGGCGCAGCCCCTTCTGTATCGGGCCGAAGTGCACCACGCCGTCGATCTCGGTCATCACGGCAGTCTCACGCGGCTTGCGCGCTTCGAACAGCTCGACCACGCGCGGCAGACCGCCTGTGATGTCCTTAGTCTTCGTAGTCTCGCGCGGTATCTTGGCGATGATGTCGCCAGGAGCGACGCGCACTCGCTCCTTCTCTTCCTGCGCCTTGCTTGCCTGCCCGCCCTTCTTCTTCTTCCACTCGTCATAATCGGCAACGAGCAGGTTGGCGCGCACGGGCATCTGGTAGGTGCGCAGCACCTTGTTCTTATCGTCGCGGATCTCGATCCGAGGCTGGCGCTTCTCGTCGAGCGATTCCATAACGACAAGGTGCGAAAGACCGGTCACCTCGTCGACCTCTTCCTTGATCGTCACGCCTTCGATAAGGTCCTTGAAGTGGATCGTTCCGGCGTCTTCGGTCAGTATCGCAAAGGTGAAGGGATCCCACTCGGCAAGCTCCTGGCCCTCTTCGACCTTCTGCCCGTCGTTGACTTTGAGAGTCGCGCCATAGACTATCTGGTAGCGATTCACTTCGCGGCCTCGCTCATCGATGAGCACGATAGAGCCGTTCCGGTTCATCGCTATCAGGTCGCCTTCGCGGTTGCGCACCGTGCGCAGCTCTTCGAATTTGACCGTCCCGGCGGTTCGCGCTTCGTGCTTTGTCACCTCTGTGACGCCGCCCGCCACGCCGCCTATGTGGAACGTACGCATCGTGAGCTGCGTGCCCGGCTCGCCGATAGACTGCGCGGCTATGACGCCGACCGCTTCGCCTAGCTCGACCATGCGGCCGGTGGCAAGGTTGCGACCGTAGCATTTGACGCAAACGCCCCGGCGCGACTCGCAGGTTAGCACCGAGCGAATCCGGACGCGCTCGATACCGCCCGCCATCTGAATCTGCGAGGCGAGGTCTTCGTCTATCTCCTCGTTAGCCTGAACGATCACATCGAGCGTGATCGGGTCGCGCACCTCTTCGAGCGCCACGCGACCGATTATCCTGTCGCGGAGCGATTCGATCTCCTCGCCGCCCTCGATTATCGCCGTGGCCCATATCCCCTTGAGCGTGCCGCAGTCGGGCTCGCTCACGATCACGTCCTGCGCCACGTCGACGAGCCTGCGGGTGAGGTAGCCGGAGTCGGCGGTCTTGAGCGCGGTGTCGGCAAGTCCCTTTCGCGCGCCGTGCGTAGAGATGAAGTACTGCAAGACGTTCAGCCCTTCGCGGAAGTTCGCGCGTATGGGCGCCTCGATGATCTCGCCCGAGGGCTTTGCCATCAGGCCGCGCATACCGGCGAGCTGGCGTATCTGCTGTTTCGAGCCTCGCGCGCCGCTGTCGGCCATGACGAGGATCGGGTTCAGCTCGCCCGAATCCTTCTCGCGCTTGAACATCTCCTTGAACATCGCCTCGGCCACCTTCTCGGTCACGTCCGACCAGATTGCGATGACCTTGTTGTAGCGCTCGCCGTTCGTGATGATGCCTTCCTTGTACTGGGTCTCGACTTCATCGACATCGTTCTGCGCCTTCTGCACGAGGTTGACCTTCTCAGGCGGCGTGACGAGGTCGTCTATGCCGATAGAGATGCCCGCGCGGGTTGCGTAGAGAAAGCCGAGGTCCTTCACCTTGTCGAGCATCCGCACGGTCTCCTGATGACCGAGACGCAGGTGGCAGTAATTGACGAGCGACTGAAGCCCCTTCTTCTTGAGCGTGCCGTTGATGAAGGGCATGCCTTCGGGCATGTGCTCGTTGAAGATCACGCGGCCCACAGTCGTATCGATGACGCGGTTCTTCAGATTGCGTACCGTCGCGCGTATCACGTCCTGGTCGTCGCGCTCGTGCTCCAGGTCTATGAGGTCGCCCGAAAACATGAGCTTGATCGGCGTCTGCGTATGAACATGCGCCTGATCGAGCGCGAGCAGCACTTCATCCGTGGAAGCGAACTTGCGGCCCGCGAACGGGTCGTCAGCTTTGCTCTTGGTCAGGTAGAAGCACCCGAGCACGATGTCTTGAGTGGGCACGGCTATGGGCTGACCGTTCGCAGGTGAAAGGATGTTGTTCGATGCAAGCATCAGAACGGAGGCTTCGACCTGCGCTTCGGGCGAGAGCGGGATATGCACGGCCATCTGATCGCCGTCGAAGTCCGCGTTGAACGCGGTGCATACGAGCGGGTGGATCTTTATGGCCTTGCCCTCGACGAGCACCGGCTCGAACGCCTGGATGCCGAGGCGGTGGAGCGTTGGCGCGCGGTTCAGTAGCACGGGGTGCTCGCGTATGACCTCTTCGAGGATGTCCCACACGACCGACTCCTGGCGCTCGACCATCTCTTTGGCCTGCTTGATCGTCGCGGCATACTGCTTCTTTTCGAGCAGGTTGTAGATGAACGGCTTGAATAGCTCAAGCGCCATCTTCTTAGGAAGCCCGCACTGGTGAAGCTTAAGCTCCGGGCCTACGACGATCACAGAGCGGCCCGAATAGTCGACGCGCTTGCCGAGCAGGTTCTGGCGGAACCGGCCCTGCTTGCCTTTGAGCGTATCGGAAAGCGATTTGAGCGGGCGGTTGTTTGCGCCCCTGAGCACGCGCCCGCGACGGCCGTTATCAAACAGCGCATCGACGGCTTCCTGAAGCATGCGCTTCTCGTTTCTGACGATGACTTCGGGCGCCTTCAGCTCGATGAGCTTCGACAAACGGTTATTGCGGTTTATCACCCGGCGATAGAGGTCGTTGAGATCGCTCGTGGCGAATCGCCCGCCGTCGAGCGGAACGAGCGGCCTCAGTTCCGGCGGGATTACCGGGATCACGTCGAGGATCATCCAGTCCGGGCGGTTGCCCGAACGGCGGAAGGCATCGACGACCTTGAGCCGCTTCGAGAACTTGAGCTTCTTCTGCTGCGAGGTCTCTTCCTTCATCTTCTGGCGCATCTCGCCGGCAAGCTCTTCGACATCGACTTTTTGAAGCAGCTCCTTGATCGCCTCCGCGCCCATCTTGGCCGTAAACCGTCCGGGGTAGTCCTGCACGAGCTGGCGGTAGCGCTCGTCGCTTATCAGCTCTCTCTCTTTAAGCTCCGGCACGTCTCCCGTGTCGATGACTATATAGGATTCGAAGTAGAGCACCTTTTCAAGCTCGCGCAGCGGGATGTCGAGCAGGTGGCCGATGCGCGAGGGCAGCCCCTTGAAGAACCACACGTGCGAGCATGGGCTTGCCAGCTTTATGTGGCCGAGACGCTCGCGGCGGACCTTCGACTGTGTGACCTCGACCCCGCACTTGTCGCACACCACTCCACGGTGCTTCATCCGCTTGTACTTCCCGCAGAGGCACTCCCAGTCGGTAACAGGTCCGAATATCTTCGCGCAAAACAGCCCGTCTCGCTCAGGCTTGAAGGTCCTGTAATTGATCGTTTCAGGCTTGGTCACTTCGCCGTGAGACCAGGAGAGTATCTTCTCCGGTGAAGCCAGACTGATTCTGATCGCCTCGAAGTCAGGTGCCAGGTTCGTTTTTTGTTCGTGTGTCCTAAACATTCTTTTCCACCTTCCTCTTAACTGAGTCTGGCGAGTCTGGCGAGTCTTGAGTCTGGCGAGTCGCGGTAATCAGCATCTTAATTACCAGGA
>DASTET010001024.1:0-5410 GCA_035709445.1 Blastocatellia bacterium
GAGGCGAATTTATCGCGGAACTCGTCGGCCCGGCTCCGGGCTTCAGCCTCCGGGTCTTTTGACCGGGCGATCTCCCGGCGATAGAGCACCCCTACGGCCCCCTCCGCGCCCATCACCGCAATCTCGGCAGTGGGGTAAGCAAAGTTCACATCGGCCCGTATATGCTTGCTCGCCATCACGCAGTAGGCTCCGCCATAAGCCTTGCGCGTGATGACCGTTATCTTCGGCACGGTCGCTTCGGCAAACGCAAAGAGCAGCTTCGCGCCGTGGCGTATTATCCCCCCGTGCTCTTGCTGGACGCCCGGCAGAAATCCCGGCACGTCTTCAAAAGTAATGAGCGGGATGTTGAAGCAATCGCAGAAACGGACGAAACGCGCGGCCTTTATCGAGGCATCTATATCGAGCACGCCCGCAAGGTAGGCGGGCTGGTTGGCGACTATTCCGACCGGTCGCCCGTTGAGTCGCGCAAACCCTACGACTATGTTCTTCGCATAATGCTCGTGGACTTCGAAGAGATAGCCATCATCGACGACCGGATGAATCACATCTCGAATATCATAGGGCACGTTCGGCGCGACCGGGACTACCGAGTCGAGCCTTTCCTCGATGCGATCCGCCGGGTCTGCGGTCGCAAGCCGAGGAGGGTCTTCAAGATTATTCGATGGTATGAACGAGAGCAGCTCGCGTATGAGCCGCAGGCAGTCCTCGTCGTCTTCGGCGGCAAAATGGGCGACGCCCGATACGCTGTTGTGCGTGAGCGCGCCGCCAAGCTCCTCTTTGGTGACCTCTTCGTGGGTTACGGTCTTTATCACGTCCGGGCCGGTGATGAACATGTAAGAAGTCTTCTTGACCATTATGTTGAAATCGGTGATGGCGGGCGAGTAGACGGCCCCTCCCGCGCACGGCCCCATAATGGCCGATATCTGCGGCACGACGCCCGAAGCGAGCGTATTTCGCAGGAAGATGTCGGCGTAACCGCCGAGCGAGACCACGCCTTCCTGAATGCGCGCCCCGCCCGAATCGTTTAGCCCGATGATGGGCGCTCCCACCTTCATCGCCATGTCCATGACCTTGCAAATCTTTTCGGCGTTCGTCTCCGAAAGCGAACCGCCGAAGACGGTGAAGTCCTGCGCGAAGACGAAGACCTTTCGCCCGTCGATCAGACCGTGCCCGGCGACCACGCCGTCGCCCGGGTATTGCTGATCCTGCATCTGGAAGTCGAGGCAGCGATGCTTTTTGAACCTGTCGAACTCTTCGAAGCTGCCGTCATCGAGAAGGAACTCTACCCGCTCGCGGGCGGTCAGCTTCCCTGCCTCGTGCTGGCGTCGTATTCGCTCCGGGCCTCCGCCCTGGAGCGCGGCCTCGTTTTTTTTCGCCAGCTTTTTGAGGTTCTCTTCCATTCTCTTTTCTTCGATCTTTTCTTCGGATGTAGCCATTGAATCCCCTCTCCGGATCTATGAACCCGTGCTCAAAGGCTAGAGTGTACCAAAGCAGGGTGGCGGGGGCAAAAGTTATGCGAGCGAGGATTGACAGGATGACTGCGCGTACATACCATCCGAGCGGGTTTGTCGAAGGATGCTGAATCACTCACCCACAACGGTCAAAGAGCCACCCGGCCGGACGAAAGATGAAACGTCTGCCGGTCGCTTAATAATCGCTCTTGCGCTGGTCTCAGGATTATATATTGCAGCGAGGCTATGGCGGCTTACAAGCTACGGCATCTATGGCGATGAAACTTTCAGCCTGTGGGTCGCCCGCCAGGACTGGTGGGGGGCGATTGTCGGAGCGAGCGAAGATGTAGTCCATCCGCCCCTCTTTTATCTTCTGCTCAAAGCCTGGGTTGCGACAGGCGGAGAGTCGGTCGCGTGGCTGAAACTCTTTCCGGTCCTGACCTCGGCAGCCTCGATCATCCCATTCATTCTTTTGTGCCGGGAGCTGCGGCTCGACCGCGCCACTACCTGCCTTGCGCTCGGCTTGATGGCGGTCAACTGTTACTCGGTCATATACGCGCAGGACTTGAGGATGTACAGCCTTGTCTCGCTGCTAGCGATATGCTCCATGTGGGCCTTTGCGAGGGCGTTCAATTCGAGCGGCAACCGGGCCGCCGCGCATCTGGCGCTTTTCGCGATCAACCTGCTTCTGGTCTACACGCATTATTACGGATGGCTCGTGGTCGGCGTAGAGTTACTCTGCTTTCTGTTATGGTCCCGGCGGGACCTTCTTCCCTTTTCGATAGCCGTAGCCGCACTGATGGCAGGCTTCACACCCTGGATATATATGGTGACACAGGCTGCGATAGCAAAAGGGGGGCTCGCGTCGAATATCGGCTGGAACCTTCGACCGGGGATAACGGACGTCGTGTGGTTTTATATGAACCTGGCCGGACCGATAAGCTACCGGTGGGAAGTTTACGGTTGGCTCTATCCGGTATTGCTTATCGTCTATCCGGCTTTACTCACTCTCGTACTCCTCCCCGCGGCAAAGTGGTGCAGGCAGTCTTTAAGAGATATCCGCGCCGGGCAATCGCAAGAGGCAACTACTTTCTGGCTCCTGTTTCTCTTTTCTATTCTGCCAGTAGCCGCCTCTGTCTTTGCGAGCCACGTGCTCTCTCATTCCGTATGGGGCATCCGCTATCTGATAATCTCGGCGCCTGCTTTCTTCATGCTCGTGGCGGCTTCGGCGCTCAGACTGCCAGAGGGTCGTCTCAAGAAGGCGACGATTTTCAGTTTGATCCTCTGGAGCGGGCTCGCAGGGTTTACGGAGCTGAATCACAGAGATCGGCTCGTTATCGAGCCGCTCGTCCGGCAGATGCTCGAAGATGAAGCATCTGAGGAGGAACGCGAGGTCGTCATCTACACCGATGACGGAAACGTTCGCAACACGGTCCAGTACTATATCGAAGCCGCCAACCAGATGAGGTTTCAGACCGTCTATGTGCGAGACATATCCGAGATGAAAGGGGACCACTTCTGGGTCGCGTCGCTCAAGTACAGATTCGACACCACCCCGACCCTGCAAAGCAGCCTCACAGAGATGGGCTACGAGGTGGGCGAAGGCTACAAGACGCATTCGTCCGGCCATAAGGTCTTCCTGTTCCCGGTACGAAAACAGTCTGGCGAGTCTAGCGGGTCTGGCGCGTCTGGCGCGACACTTTGATGACAGACATCGCATAAACCAGATGTTGCAAAGTAATCAGCACAGTCAAGAGCGGGACTCGCTAGACTCACGACTCGCCAGACTCGCTAGACTGTTCCTGAGTCGCTAGACTTACTATGGACACGCCAGACTCGCTAGACTATAATGCAGCCTTTCATCAATAGGGCTCTCAGAATAAACGACAGGACAATACGGAGGCTAATGTGATAAAGCTTGATATAGTCAATCAAGTAGCCGATAAGACCGGGGTTCCGAAGGTGAAGGCGGAGATAGCGGTCGAGGCGCTGTTTGAGGCGATGAAAAACGCTATGCAGCGAGGCGAGCGCATCGAGCTTCGCGGGTTCGGCGTGTTTGTCGTAAAGCCTCGCAAGCGCGGTGTCGGTCGCAATCCTCGGACCGGCGAGGTCACCGATATTCCGCCCGGAAAGACTATCAGGTTCAAACCCGGCAAGGAGCTCCAATCCTGAGACTGTTTCGGAGACGCGCCTCGCCGCGCATCTGCTCCTTTGACAGACAACTGCGCGTTCGATAACACCTCGCTCGATAGCATCGCTGTCTTATTATTCTTTTAGTTGACACCGGGACTCTTCAGCAGTTGTAATCTATTCGTGGAAAGTACAAACCAGCCGTATCTGTTTCCCGAAGTTCAGCAGTCACAGGCTCCGGTTGCCGCTGAGCAAGCACTGCCCCTGGCAAGCGAAAGCGAGCTGACAGCGGGCCGCGTCTTATTTCACCTGTTCCTGCTCTTCATCACCGCCGTTTGCACGACGCTGACGGGCGCTTCGTTTGCCGTCTCGATGACCTCAAGCCCCGATTCGCTGACCGGTTTTCTGCTCGGCCCGATCCTGGCGTTTATGGGAGAGACGGCTGCCGGAAACTTCGACCCGCTCGTCAAAGGGCTACTCTTTTCGTTCACCCTGCTCACGATTCTCGGAGCGCACGAGCTTGGACATTACTTCGCCTGTCGCTATTACGGAATACGCGCCACGCTGCCATTCTTCATACCCGCGCCTCCGGCCATCACCCCCTTCGGCACGTTCGGAGCGGTCATCAAGATCAAAGAGCCTATACGCACGCGCCGCGCGTTGTTCGACATAGGCATAGCGGGGCCGCTCGCAGGATTCGTCTTTGCGATCCCGGCCTCTTTCGTCGGGCTGTTGTTTGCAAAAGCCGCTCTGCCGCCTACGACGGGCGGAATACAGTTTAACGACCCGCTGATGTTCATGGTGATAATGGAGCTTTTCGGGCTGCCGAAATGGATCGATTGGAACCCGGTCTACTGGGCCGCCTGGGGGTCACTGCTCGTAACGGCGCTCAACCTCTTTCCTGTCGGCCAGCTCGACGGGGGCCACGTGCTTTATGCCGTGGCGGGGCCTCGCATTCACAAATGGGTATCGGCCATCGTGTGCGCGTCGCTTGCCCTGCTCGCCGGTCTGTCGCTTGCGTGGCACGGCTCTCCCGTCTGGCTGCTGTGGACGCTGGTGCTCCTGTTTTTGCTCAAGGTAGGTCACCCGCCGGTTATGGAGGACGAAAAGCTCGGTTGGGCGAGGATCGCCCTCGCCGTTCTGGCTGCCCTTGTCTTTCTGCTCTGCTTTATGCCTTTTCCGATAACCATCACATAGACGAGCGAGAACCCTGTTAACCGGCGGTCGCTTCGATCGGAAGATGGTTGATCGTGTCGATGACTTTTTCTATCTGCTCCATGTACCCCGCGAAGGTCTCGTTAGTCTCCGTCTCAAGCCATACTTCTTCGTCGGCGGCATAATCGAATATGCGCGCAAAGACAACCCTGTTGAGGCCGAGCAGCCGGGCGAGCTTCTCGACTACCTCCGCTTTGTCGACCGGGCTTTCCGCGCCAAGCATCGCGATCACATGCCGGAAAAGCACGATAAAGCTGTCGAGCGAGTCGGCCATAAGCGCCGCGAGCCGGTTGGGATGTGTGTGCACTTTTATGTAAAGCGAGCGCAGCCGCAACAGCTTTCCGCGCAGCTCATATTCGAGCTGATGGCGCAGGTTGAACGTAGGTATATCGAGCGACTCGAACGGGTCCTCGCCGTGGAGGACGCGGCGTACGTGGCTCATATCGATGAACTCTATGGGGAAGACGTCCGAAGAGTCTTTGATCTCGCCGCTCGTAAAATAGACCGGGAGCGGGTGGCCCTTCAGCGTCCAGTCTTCGGCCACCGAATGCGCCGACTTCAATTCGTCAGGCGTAATACGGTCGAGCACTACGAGTATCTTCTTCGGCTCGTGC
>DASTET010001025.1:0-9216 GCA_035709445.1 Blastocatellia bacterium
TTGAAGCCGGACGGCGCATCCGGCGTGTTGTTCGACGGAGTGCCCTGGCGCACGAAACTCAAGCCATCGGTGTAATGATGAGCGTTGAACAGCTCAGCCAGCCTGGGCGCCCCTTCCGTTGTTGCTTCTGGCGCATCCTTAACGCCCAGGACGAGAAGGAAGTCCAGCCCGGCAGCAGCAGCCTGGCTGCTCAGTTTGACACGAATTCCCATCCCCTTCTGTTCCGCGGCGTCGAAGTCCAACATCCATTTCATCTCATCATCAATCGCCAGTTGATCAGGGGGCGCACTCTCTTCGCTCTTCTTTGGGTCGGGCCCGGTGGCGAGCGAGTCAGGAATCGGCTCGCCGTTGACGTTCACTACCAGTCGGCCGTTCTTGTAGCCGAGCACGGTCCATTGGCTCGGCAACACGCGCGTAAATGGCGCGCGCGTCCAGGCGTCAGCTTTGGTCGCGGGAGCAGGGAAACGCGGCGGAGTCGTCAGAGGCTTATTCTCAGCCACAGGGTCCTTCGGGCGGTCGTCTGGATTCAGCGGCTTCAGAGCGAGCGCGACCCACGCGGCTCGTGGCGGATCGAAACGATCGGCAAGTTGCCGCCAGGCGCTTTTTGCTCGCTCCTCGTCGCTTGCGGCGCGCCAGGTCTCTTCCCAAAAATGCTGCCCCCATTTCAATTCCTCCGGAGTCAGCTCAGGCTCGTGTGAGTCAATGTGCGCTGTGTCCGGATAGACTCGCACCCGCAGCTCGGAGCTGGCATCGGGCAGCGTAAAGAAGCGCGTCTCCAACCTGACGGGCAATAACACGGCCGGACGAACAGGACCGAACGATAGCTGAGTTGCCACCTCGGGAGAGTTCGGGATGTCGGGAATGTCGATATGTGGAATCAGCGTCATTTAGCCTCTCAGGAGCATCTCTTTTGCATGAATAGCTATGCGCACCGGGCGCTGCAAAGTGATGTAAGCCTGATGAGCGGAGTTCCTACCCCACTCGGCAGGATCGATCCTTGGTAGCTGAGTCTTGGTCGAGGCGTGCGAAAGCGCCTTAAGCTCGTCTCTGGTCGTTGCCAGATGGCGCCAGCTCAGATTGTTCCAGGTCGTGAGGGTCGGGAGCGGTTTATCGAACTCTGCCACATCCAAACCGAAGCGAGGCTCGGTTGGTTGCTGTTGAATGACAAAGAACCAGCCGGGCTCGGCGATGGCATCTTCTCGCTTGAGATCGAATCCCAGGAAGGTGACGTCCGGGTTCAGCGTGCCTCGAAACAGTGGGTGCTTTTCATCTTCAGGTTTCGGCGACAGGCCCGGCTTGCCGTTATTCTCTACCGCTGCTACGGCGTAGATGACCGAGTTCGGGTACCGTCTGAGCAGTTCGCCGCGGATCAGCAGCACCAGCTCGTCACCGGCATTCGCGTTGTCGCCGAGCTGGCTCTGGTCGCCCCACTCGTGAATTCGCTTAATGTCTTGCTGGCCGCTGCCGGACGAGGTATCCCAGAACTGGCGGAAGAAGGTTCCGCGCTGATCCGTGGGATAGTTGCGCCATAGAAATTCGCGGTTCATTTCCACGTTCAATCCGACCAGAAATGACTCGACGAATTTCGAGTTCGTTTCCAGAAGGGTAATGGTGTTCGGTGGCACCTGCTCCAGACCGGGAAAGAGAAAATCCTGGGACAGATCGCGCAAAGCTTCGTAGATAGGCTGCGGGAAGTCGGGCGCGTCCAGAATCGGCTCCAGCGGGTCGCCCGCGATCTCGGCAGGGCCGGAGATTTCGAGCGAGGCTTGCACACGCGCTTTAATCGTCTTTTCGGGATCGATGCTTTCGAGCAGCGGCTCCTTCGTTGTGCGCATGTCCATCGGCGAGAACAGCGCGAAAGAAGAAGACACGATGCTGGCTTGTGTCAGGTAGTTCTGATGTGCCGTAGCCGCTGCTCGAAACGCCAACGCTTTGTCACTGTCGGGCGACCCCGGCGGGGTGAATGACAAAAGGCTGCGTTTAGGCGTGACGCCCTCGGGCACTATCGTAAAGTCGCCGAGTTTTGGCGCCGTGTTGAGCGCACCGAGTATTCGGTCGAATCGGGCAACCGGTTTCAACTGCGGCGCCACCGTTCCAGTCAGAGCGTCCGTAACCTGATTGAGCGTCACCACACCGGATTCGCTTCGCTGAGCCGTGACTGCCGATGTAAAGGTATTCAGCCTGGCAACAATTGCTATCGACGCGGCGCCAGTCGGTTGGAATCGGGTACTGACAGGTCTGCGCGGACTCGTCAGCTTTCGTATCGTCGCAGAGATCGCTCTGTCGGGGAGAGCGCTTTGCGCGATCCGTTGTGACAACAGCGCTCGCGTCTTCTGGTTGTTGGCACCTATGGTCTCGACCAGGAGGCGCGATTGCGCGGGGGCGACGACTTTGAGCAGCGTCTCTTCCGAGAATCGGCTGAAGTGTTTGGTGTGGTAGATGGAGTTGACCGCTCGACCCAGTTGCGCCTGACGGCGCATCTGATTGATCCTTTCGATTTCGCCGAGCTGCTCCCACGCAGCGGCCATCAATTGCTCTTGCTGACTCTGGATGACAGCAGTGCCGAGCGCAGCAACCGCTCGATGGCGTGGATCGAGATTCAGTTCGTCGAGCCAGGGCAGGACTGCAGGAGGAGCGGCGGTGGTTTCGAGCGCGTGCCGCCCAACATGCCAGCAACCATAGATCGGCGGCGCGACAAGCGGGTCTAGTCCGCCGTTTTTCATTGCTTGCCAGGGTACTTCCAGAATCCTTTTGAGCTCAGTCTGAAAGCTCGCCCGGGTGCCTGGGGGCCAATCGGCGACATGACTTTCGGCTAATCGCAGAGCGCCTTCGAGCTCGAGCGTCGTGCCGGCCGGCAACGGGGGAGTGATCAAAAATCCGGGATTGCTGATGTCGATTCGTCTTTTGCCGATTTCGGGAGGCATGTCGGCGGAATCGCGGGCTTCCAGCAGGTTGACCAGAGCTTCGAAATCGGCCCCGGCCCCGGTGTGAAACTCCCATCTGTAATAGACCGGCAACTGCACCTGTGCAGGAGATTGCGCTCCAAAGCCCCACGCTGGCTTCAGGGACTTCTCGTCATCAGCCGAAATCTGAGAACCGAGTCCTGCTTTGACTCCGAGATCGAATGCAGGCACAACGCACGCCAGGTAGTCCGTCAATGGTTCGAGCCGCCGAGGGCACAATAAGCGGGAAAGGTTGAGCGCCTGGTCGCCTGCCAGGGATTGCTTTAACGAAGCTTGTTGCGGCGGGCTGCCGATGACCTGCGCGTGCGCCCACGCCCACGACTCCGCCAAATCTGGGAGTTCATTATTTGGCTGCGCTGGCGCCTTGATTTCTAGAATCGGCAACAGCAGGTTTCTGTCGGTGCGCAGCGTCACGCCTTCCTGCTTACGAACCACAACCAGGCAGAGCCACGGGCGGAGTCTGTTCGAAGCGTCGGCCTTCGCGGGTGTGAAGAGCCACGGAAAATCCGGGCGGTCAAATTCGATTGCGGCAAAGTAGTTCGGCTCGAAATCGGTCGCCAGATGGCGCGGCTCCGTGCGTATGACCTGTTGTGGATGGATGCCGGTTACATCGCCGGGGCCGAAGAGTCGAACCTTTCGCTCTATGTCATCAGCGTTGTTGATTTGCAGCTTGACAGCGACCGAAACAGTCCCGGCTGGACTGTCATTGAGGGTATCGACCGTCTGAATGCCCGCTGCGGCTCCCTGTCTTACCCAGGGAAGGAATACATAATTTGCGGAAGAGACAGACATAATCACCTCGTGAGACGTTATGGAGCATCTAGCTCATGAGATCTCCGATAGTCTGAGGATCTTCAAGCTTGCGGCTCTCGCCGGTTGCTCCTGCTTCAATCTCCGCAGCGCCTCCTCTGCTTGCCTGTAGCTCATCTCTTCGCCCTCTTCGACTCCGGGCGCTGCCTCCACTCTCAGGTCATCCGTCGCTACGACGCTCCACCCTTCTTTCGCTACCCGGTGCTTTACAACACCCGTCCGATACCTCGCATTCCCTGCCCGTCGATCTTCGCTTCTCGCAGCTGCCCCGAATCGCGACTGCTTCTCCAGTTGGGCCGCGCTCAACGTGTAGAGCTTCTTCCCAGCCTCGCCGCCGCCTTCCTCCGGCTGCTCCAGATCCTCCCCCTTCATCTTCGTCTCGTATTCGATAGCTCTCACTTCCAGCATATCGCCCGTCTCTTTCGTCAATCCCACCTCGTCCGTCGCGATCTCTACGCCGGCCGTCAGCAACTCGAATGACGGCCTGGAGAGTTTCTCGCCGTCGCTCATCTCGAAGAACTGCGCCGGCGCGAAGAATTCCCTTACCGCCTCTTTGCTCTCCTCGCTTCCGCCCACCGTCACGCCTGTGATCGTGAACCTCCTCGCTCCCGAAGGCGCTCCCTGCCCGAACCTCGTTATCTCTACATCGAGCGGCACTACGTTCTGCTTCACCCTGAGCGACCCCGACGGGTGCAGCAAGACTTCGCCCGCCGCCGCAGCCCTCGGCCTGAGCCTGACCACCTCTCGCTTCTGGGCTGGTAGCTGTGCGACCCAGTTCGCCGGATTGGCCAATGCCTCCTTCAACCTCGGCAGCACCGCCACGGGCTCGGGCGGCGGAGGCTTCACCCCTTCGACCAGCCTCTTGTCTATGCGGATCGAGACATCCCACCAGAGGATCTCGAAGGTCGCTTTGCCCTTGATGTGAAGCGGGCGCGGCCCTGCAAGCGAGCCCTCGAGCCGCACCTTGAACAGACTCCTCGATCCTCTCTTCAACTGTAGCTGGGCGTGAAACTCGGCCAGGAAGGAGAACGGGTCCATCTGGATCAGCACGTCGAAGCCAACCTCGCCCTGTATGCTGAAGCCTGCCGCCGAGGCGAACAGCTCGGCTCGGGCCCCGAACTGAATGGTGTTTGATGTCAGCGCAAAATAGGCCTCGCAGCGAAATCGCGGGTTGTCACCCGACGAGAGATTTATGGCTATGCGTTTGAGCTTGGGGAAGGCAGGCGGGGGGTTGAAAGCCGGGTGGAGACCTCCGACGGCGAGGGCGAAATTTGGAGTGCCCTGCCAGTTGAGCCTCATGGCCATCTCGCCGGTGAGGGTGAATCTGTCGAGGAGGCGAGAGTCGTGCAGAGCGGCATCGAGAGAAGCGGACCCCTGATCGAAGTCGAGGACGCCGACGGCGTCCATCTGCAAGCGCAGCAGGTCATTCTCGCGTCTGGGGAGTATGGCGACGATCTGAGCAAGGATGAGCAGGCGACGGCGAGCGCCGATCTCGAAGACGAGGGCGAGGTCGGCAGTGATGAGCGGAGGCGAGCCCCAGGCGATCTGAAGCATCGGGCCGAAGAGGTGATTGCCGCGCGAGGGGGGGAAGACTCTGTTGAGGTTGCTGAGGATCAGCGGGGCGTTGCGGATGGGGTCGCGGGGAAACATCACGCTGTCGAGCGTGTGAGAGTTGAGGCCGGCGCGAAGCAGCGCCTCGTCGAATGTGCGGTTGATGGCAAAGAGCCCGCCGATGCCGGTCAGAGTAAAGCCGAAGCCGAGCTGGATAGGAGCGAAGCCCTGGGCGAAGATGATGGCTAGAAGCGAGAATCCTGGGCGGCCATCGGGGAGGCGAGTCGACAACAGGCCGATGGCATCGACGGAGATGATGTCTGAGATGAGGAGATGAAGGATGCCGGAGTATTCTTGCTTGTGAGGATCGAAGGAGAGGAAGCCGCCGCCGACAACGACGGAAGCGTCTATGGCGAGGCCTGCGCCCGCTGGTGGTTTGAAACCGACCGATAGATTCGCTTCGCCGAGGTTGCCGCCGCTTTCCGGAAACGTGAGATTTGCAGCTAGCCCTATCTGTTCGATCACGACGTTGACCGGACCAAGTCCAAGGGCCGCAGTTGCGGCGAGCTCGTTTTGGATTCCATCGCTCCCTGCTCGTATCGCCAGATGAACTGATTGAATAAAAACAGGGCCAACGGAGAGATTGACGGGAATTTCTGCTTGCAATCCCGCGCTGCCGCGGAAGTGAAGCCCCAATCGATTAGACCAGCCGAGCACCAGATCGAAGTTAATTCGCAGCCCGTCGGCTGGCAGGATCTCTCGGAGAAAGCCGTCGCCGTCGCTCGGCACGACAACGAGAACCGCCTCTGCGACCTCCGCCAGCAGGCCGTACTCCTGCTCGGCGGGTTCGAGATTTGCCTCAGCGAGAACGCGAACCTGTTTGGCTTCGAGCCGAGTGCCGGTGGTGCTGCCGATGCGGGTGACTCCGATTTCTCCTTCAGCCAGACGAGATAATTCGAGCCGAGCCGAAACACGGTCTCCGCCTGTTCCTTCTCCTAACAGGAGACGAAATCCGTCGGGACCCAGAGCAAAAGCATCTACCCCGGCTGTGAGGCTGGCGGACAATGCCCAGCTCTCGAATGGCTGGATGAATTCACTGGTCCCAAAGGGGGAGACTACGAGTCCGAGGTTGCCCTGGTCAGCAGGTGACAAAGAGAGAGTCGCTCCGGCCTGGCTGTTCGCATTTTCCAGTTCGAGCCAGAACGTCAACATCCCGCCAGCGAGGTTTTCCGGATCGCCGAGATCGATTCCGTAACCAGGTTTAAAACCGTAAGCGACTTTTGCTCCAAGCGAGGCCAGCACCGCGCCCAGCCTCGGGAACAGCTTATCCGCTGTGTGTAGCGCGTCAGTCGAGTTCTGCAGGCCGTTGGGGCCGAGATACTCGGCCCCAAGCACTTCGCCGGGCGATTTGATCAGATCGACAACGCGCCCGAGCCGTAGCTTAGGCCGCGTGTGAGGAACTCTGACCAATTTCCCGGCGGAGTCAAATACGGGCGCAGAGAGCGACTGGTTGTTTCCCGGTTCAATAAGAGTAAACAACACTGCCAGGTCGTACAGTAGAGGCGCGGTTCCCTGTAAATGCGCGATCGTCAGGGCGCTGATCAGGTCGCGGCCAAACTCCTTGAACTCCGATGGCTGCGCGCCTTCAGCGAGGATCGTAGATATTTCACGGACTGAGCGAAACGATTGGTCAACTGCGTCGAGTGCCTTGCTGAGTTCGGAAAGCGTCTCGGGAGGCGATTCGAGGAACGCACCGAGCGTCTCGAAGCTGCTGACGAACTGATTGAGACGCGCTTGCAGATCACCGATGCGCAGTCCGGTGATCTGATCCAGGTCCCAACCGACCGATCTCGCCAGGTTACGAAGTAGATACTCGCTCTGCGCGACCGCGCGTAGCGGACCGGCCAGCACGCTCAGTTGTTCCAATAGTGCCTGCTGAGCGTTGTCGTTCACGAGTCGGTCTCCCGATGCAGCTTCGGTTTCGGAAACTGTGGATCGTCATAACTCAGCGACATAGTATAGGTCGTGAGCGGAAGTAACTTGGTTTCACTGGTGAGCCTCCACCATTGAGTCTGGGTTGCCGTTTTGAAGACCTTGACAACTGCCCCGGCCAGGTGCGGCGCCGCTTTCGTCCCGCGCTGGCCGCGAACCACCTCCGAGCACTCACCCGTGCCGCGATGCACTGCTCCGACTTTGACAATCTCGTCATCAATCGTGACCAGGAAGGGTGGCGGGGGCAGGACTTCCGGGAACAGAACCAGGAAGGTCTTTGCGTCGGCATTGATGTTGGTGACCAGTCTGGTGTCACCCTCCCACTGAAGGCGAAGCTCGCCGAGGCTGTTTTTGCCAACGATCTCCAGGCCGTCACCAAACTTCTGCGCGTAGTCCCTATGCCTGCGATGAGCCTCTGCGATAACCTTCATCCATCTCTGGCGGTCATCGGGATTCGGCTTCTCCAGGTCGGTTTGGCTAAAGTCAGCTCTCCTTCTTTCTCCAAGTATGAAATCGATCCGGTAGCGCCAGTCGGGTTTGGGTAGAGCGCTGCTGGCCTCCGGAACGTCTATGAGCGCAAGCATGGGAGGCTCATGGTCCTGCAAGCGGTTTGCCATCTGCACCCAATCGCCCATTCGGCTCAAGTCCTGAGGAGCGACTATGAGTGAGCCAGGGTCATTCCAGCCGAACCACCGAATGGCTCCCGGCAGGCTATCCGTCATCGGTATGTAGCCCCAACCGTGGAAGGCATCACCGATGCCCTCCTCTTTTCTGAACGGACTCGAGGCTAGCTGAGCGAAGATGGCTTCGACCGGCTGTGCGGCGGAAGTGGGGGCGTCAAAAGGACGATCGGCCCAGTATTGCATACGCGACGCCCAGCTAAAATGTACGTCGCCTGATAGAAGGAGGATGCGAGACCTGCGAATTCCGTCGCCCACCGCGCAACGTCTTGAGAGCCGGGACAAAAGTGACTCGAACGCCGGGGTTTGAGGAACCCATGACTCGTTCAGATCCGGGTTGTAGTGACTGAACTTTGGCGCTAAGCGAATGAATTGCAAAATAGGCAGCAGGATATCGACGGCGATGCGAAACGCGATGTACCACCATTCCAAGATGAAACTGTGACCAAAGACCTTCTCTTCGTGGAATGAGGGAACGGTAAATATATTGTTAGTGGAGACGATGATGATCAGTCTGTTTGGGTCCACGTCGTCCAGCGGAATCTGCTCCTCCAGCGCGCCCGGGCTGAGATGATCCGGCGGAGCATACTTGTCGCTTGTATACCCCCTCTGCATTCGCGAGTCGGTTACGAGGACTTCAAACTTTGGACCTTTGATTGTGTAGTGCAATCTCAAAGCGTCCTTCACCGCCAACTGGAAGAACCCGCTCACTTCGGTAAAGAACCCGGTGAACTCGCCATCAGGCGACAGAGTGCCGGGGACACCCACGAGCTTCGCGATTTGCTGGTCGACATTTGGGTTTACCCCTTGTGCCGCTACCCATGCTCTTGCAGCCGCAAGCAGGTCGTCACCCGGCTGGCCCGGCGCAAACCTGTCAGGCGTGTTGCCCCACGCTTGAAAGATTGCATACGCCAACAATCCGTTTTGAACGATACGGCGTCCGAGCGGGCGCTTGTAAACCTCTTCGCACCAGTGTCGCAGCATGTTCCAGTCGTCGGTGACGTCGTGGTCGTCAATCATCATGTATGTGGGCACGTTAGCGAGCGCGCGGCGCACTTGTGGTATGGCTTTACGATACTCCAGCAGCTTCTTGCGCTCTTTGTCGTACTTGGAGCGCTTCAGCGAGTCGTTCTTCACATCATCAAATTCCGGAAACTCAACAGGCCAGAGTACGTCCGACCACGTGAACAGGTACATCGCGTAATACTCGCCGAGAGTGA
>DASTET010001026.1:0-2967 GCA_035709445.1 Blastocatellia bacterium
GGCCGCGATTCTCTTTATAGACGTGCCGCCTTCGGAGGTCGACGTCAATGTTCATCCGGCTAAGACCGAAGTCCGCTTCCTGCGCGAAGGCTACGTGCTGGCATTCGTCCGCACGGCGATAATCGAAGCGCTCAAGAAGACCGAGCCCATCGCGCAGCTACCCGGAGTGACTCGAAGCGAAGACCGGGACCGCATCATCACGCCGCGCGCGACTGCAATCGACACGACGAGAGCAGAGCCGCGCCCGGCGGTCGAGCGGTTTCAACAACCGGTCGCACCCGCGCCGCGCCCGGTCTCTTCGCCCGCACCCGCGCAGAGTCTATCGAGAGCTTCGTATGAGCCGCTCGATACGGCATCGGCTCCCGGCGCCGATGCCGGAGCGGTCTTGATCGAGAAGGCGGCCCCGACGCCTCAGGCCGAGGATGTGCCGCTTCCGGGGCTTGGCCACGGCATAAAACCGCTCGGACAGATCCGCGATAGCTACATCATAGCGACGGATGAAGAAGGGTTGCTGCTCGTCGACCAGCACGCGGCCCACGAGCGAGTGCTCTTCGAGCAGTTCCGCGATACAAGGCTTGCGCGCCCTTCCGATGTTCAGCCGCTTCTCATCCCCGAAACGCTCGACCTCACGCTTGCCGAGGCCGAGGCGTTTCAGGTGGTGCAGGATGAGCTTGAGAGCATAGGCATAGAGACCATGCAGCTTTCGGGGCGAACTATAGCTGTAAAGACCGCGCCGTCCGGGCTCGCTCCTGCCGATGTGATCGCGCTCGTCCGTCACGTGCTCGATGTCGTCGAGCGCGAGCGCCGCAGCTTCACGCTCGAGCATATACGCGATGAGATAGCTGCCACGCTCGCCTGCAAGGCGGCGATCAAGGTCAACATGCAACTGACCGAAGAGAAGATGCAGTGGTTGATCGATGAGCTTATGAAGACGCAGAACTCTATGACCTGCCCTCACGGGCGGCCTATCATCGTCCGCTACGGGCTGAGGGAGATCGAACGCGGCTTCAAGCGCCCCGTATGATCAGGGGGGACGCGATTAGCTGTGGGACTGATCAAAACTTTCTCTTTTTCTTAGCTGAGGGCGACGGATCGGGTCGCTGGCGGGTCTTTTGATTGAACCTGGGAAATCTGGCTCCGGCCCCGAGGCTGCCGACCTTCTCGCGCTGATCATCGAGCAGGCGACGTCGGACCCGCGCGCGCAGACGCGCGCTGCGGTCGGCGGTCAGGTGGTCGGCGAGCAGCATGAGGCGATGCCAGCTCGATTCCAGCTCGTCAGCGATCCTGGATATTCGCGATATGTCATAGGGGAGGGCGACACGGTCACACCCCAGCCGGGCGAAGACGGCCAGGTAACGGGCGGTGGCGAGGTCGGGGCATAGAAGGCGGCGGTTGGCGATCTTAAGCTCTATACCTAAGAGGGTGTGCAGAATCTCTACTGTTGAGTTCTTCGACTGCGCGCCGATCTCGTACTGCCTTGTCCGCTGGGTGAGTATCTTATCGCGGTAGATAGCCTCTATCGAATTCTTGCCAAGCTGCCTGAGTATCTCCGCAGCGATCTCTTCAGCTCTCACCGCATTACTCATTCAGGCTATTTTCTGGCAGTGATCTGGTCGCGCGCTTTTTCGAGCGCGTCCAGCACCCGGCCCGGCAATATGCCGAGATAGAATGTCCCAATTATCGCAAGCACGAGTGCGGCTATAAGCGACCGCGCCACCGCCGGTGGCTTGAACCCCGGCGCAGGTTCCGAGAAGAACATGACGACGACCACGCGAAGATAGTAGTACCACGAGATGGCGCTGTTGATGACGCCTATGACGACCAGAACGTGAAAGCCCGCCGCCCATGCCGTTTTGAAGACCAGCAGCTTGCCCATAAATCCGGCCGTAAGCGGAATCCCGGCAAGGCTCAGCATAAATAGCGAGAGCGTCGTCGCAAGCCCGAGCGATTGGAACCCTATCCCTGCATAATCGGCGATCTCCGTCCTCTTATCGCCCCGTCGAGCTATTACCTCTATGACCGCGAACGCGCCGAGGTTTATCACTACATAACTCAGGAGGTAAAAAGCGACCGCCCGCCAGTCCGACGCGACCATCCCGACGAGCGCGTACCCGGCGTGCGCTATCGATGAGTACGCGAGCATCCGTTTTATGTTGCTCTGCACGATGGCTACGAGATTGCCCACGGTCATGGTGAGTATCGCCATGACGAGCAGCGCGTTTGTCGACGCGTTGTGGAGCGATACCATCAGGCCCGAAGCTGCGGAGGTCGCCCCGAATGTCAGTATGAAGACGCGCGCGAACGAGGCGAACGCTGCGGCCTTTGAGCCGGTCGAGAGAAAAGCGGTAACCGGCGTGGGCGCCCCCTCATAGACATCGGGCGACCATATGTGGAATGGGGCGGTCGCCACCTTGAAGCCGAACCCCACGATCATCATCGCCGCGCCCGCAAAGAGCATCTCCTCTGAGAATATATTGCCGCCTGCTATCCGCTGCTTTATAAGTTGCAGGTTGGTCGTAGCGACGGGGCTCGCCGCCGGGTTGTAGGAGGCCCCGTATATGAGCGCGATCCCGAAGAGCAGGAATGCCGTCGAAAACGAGCCGAGGATGAAATACTTCATCGCGGATTCATTAGACCGCAGATCGCGGCGGCGATACCCGCACAGCACGTATGTCGAGATCGAGGTGATCTCAAGCCCAAGAAAGATCATCACAAGGTCGTTTGCCGCCGACATAAAGAGCATGCCGGTCGTGGCGAACATCAGGAGCGCAAAGTATTCGCCCGTCGGCAACTGCTCGTCTTCAATCCAGTGAAGCGATATGAGCACCGTTAGAAAGGTGACTACCACAAAGATGATCGCAAAAAAGAGCCTGAAATCATCGGTGATTATCATCCCTGCGAACGAAGTAGCGCCGTTCTGGCCTCTCAGGCTGTAGAGCGCGGCCCCGGCCCCGGCCAGCCCCAGAA
>DASTET010001027.1:0-4561 GCA_035709445.1 Blastocatellia bacterium
CGCTTTAATCAGATGTTGCATGGTAATCAACACCGTCGGGAGCAGGGCTCGCCAGACTCACGACTCGCCAGACTCGCTAGACTGTTATTTATGAGGGCGGAAATGTACCTGGGCGCGGGGAAAATCTATAGTGACGCGGAAGTTGCGCAGAAAATCGCCGCCGAGTATGCCGCTTTGCTCAAATCCGCTGGTCTCATTTATTGCGGCAAAATCGAGGACCAGCGCGCGCATGTTCTTATGCTGGAGGTCTGCTACGCGGTAGTTCTTTATAAAGAGCAGCTCTACGTTGTCGGATATGCCTGCCGCGCCGATAACCCTCACGGTCTGGCCCTTGATTATCTTGTCGCGCATATTGAGCCGCTCGACCGCTGCCTGCGAGATGACCGTCGAGCTTGCGCCCGAATCGAGTATCGCGTTGATGCGATGGGTTTCGTCGATCTCGGTCTCTATGCTGATAAGCCCGTTCTGGGTCGTGCGAAACGGGACGACTGTCACGTCAGGCTCAACCGGCACGGGCTGCGGCTGCTCCTCAGAGCGGTCGAGCCGCATGACGGCGTCTTTATAATCCAGCTCCGTGACAAAGCGCGCGAGTATGGAAAGCCCTATAAAGCCGTCGGCCCTCTCTTCGGCGGGACGCTCTTTAGTCCCGAAAAACGGACGCACAAAACATGGCACCGACCTGACCCTGACATCGCCGATCTGTATCGTTTTTATAAGGCCATAGACTATGTCGAATTTTCCGTTGCCTCCGACCCCCTGCGACTTGCCGCCTCGCGCTATTTCGGAAACGCCAAATCGCCTGGCCGCATCCTTCGAGATCACGGTAAAGCCCGACCCTGTGTCTACGACGAAGGTCGCCTCGCGCCCGTTGATGCTCACTTTAAGATAAGGCCGGCGGTCGCTGCCGAGATTAAAAGGCACCTCGGAGATTTTGGGGCCGCTGACCTGATGCACTTGCAGACCGGAGAGCCGGCGGTAAAACCCTATGAGCCCTTCTATGCGGTCGCGCCGCTCGCTGTCGGTCAGGGGCGCAATCCTCAGAAACTGCTCGTACGCGTCGGCGGCCTCCGAAAACATCTCCAGCCGCGAAGAGGCGCGCGCGAGCGTCAGGAGATAATCGGGCTCGTTGGGGTCGAGGTGGTAGGCTTGAATCGCCTTGACGCGGGCGTCCCTCGACCGGCCTTCATAATAATCGATCTCGGCGGCGGCCCCGAAAGCCAGCGGCTCTCTCGAATCGTTTTTGAAGGCCCGGTAGAGCGATTGGATCGAGTTATAGACATACCCCGAACGCAGGAGCGCGATGCCCACAAGAGCGTGCGCCCTCGCGTTTTCAGGGTCTATCTGTAGAGCTTCGTTCGCGCTGTCATAGCACTTCTGGAAATCCTGGTCTTTCAGCCAGGCGAGCGACAGGCCGAGCAGCGCCTGAAGGTCTTTGCTTTCGTGTTCGAGTATCTCCTGATAAATCTCTATGGTCTTATCGTATTTGCCGGCCCTGTATGCTTTCTTCGCTTCGTTGTGAAGCTTCTGGATGGCCTTCTTATCTTTGTCTTGCGAAAGCGCGACGGGCTCGGTGCCGTACAGCACAGAAACGAGCAGGCAGATTATCGCCGCGAGCCGGAGATGGGTGCTGCTGACAGGTATGACCTTCACTTCAAAATCTCCCCTGTCTTTGTGTACCACAAGAGAAGATCGAGCTCGTCGAAATCGATCTCGATAGATTCGGCAAATCGTCTCATCATCGCCTCCTTCTCCAGATACCTCTTTCTGGTCGAAGGCGGCTTAGGGGTTTCCAGAACGTTGAGCTCGGCGAGCCGCGCCAGTATGTGCTTGTCGAGGATCGCATACCCGCGATACCCGATGTTGCGAAGGAAGTGACTCGCTTCCTTATAGCCGAGCCCTCTCACGCCCCGGTTTGCCGCAAAGAAATCGCGCCGCTCGTCGGCGTCCTCGAAGCTGGCAAGCAGATCGCGCATCCTGAGCCCGCAACACTCGCGCAGGTATTCGCGCGTCTCATAGACGTAAGCGCCTCGCCCGTCGGGCCAGCGGTGCCTGTGCTGGAGCGCCCGTTGTATCTCCTGAAGGCTGCCGCTCATCAGCACGGGCCGGACGCTCTCTACGCACTTGAGCCCCATACGCGCGCTCGCGCCCGCCGTGTATATGCAGAAGGTGAGCTCCTCAAAGAGTCTTTCATCGGAGGCCGTGCGGCCAACCTCTTCAAACTCAGCCAGCCTCGCTCTGATCTCCTGCCGCTTCTCCCGGTAGATTTGCTTTAGCTCATCGACGTTCAAGCTGGCTGTCCTCGGCGGCGTGATGTGCAAAAAAATATTATGACCGCCACCCTTGAATGTCAATCAATCTAGCTGTCGCGTCATCAGAGTTAAAAAGCTATAGGCTCGAACGGTGTCCCTGGCCGTTCGAGCCTGAAATGCCATCCCGGGCGGGATGGCAATCTATAATAGAGGGTGGATTGTGCTGGTGAGCAGATGATACTCCTGCTCTCTGCGGTTTTCAATGGCGTAACAGACGATCTGTGGTTCATGATAAGCGAGTGAAAGCCGCGCTATCATCACTGCTGATACTCTGTTTTATCACGCTTGCGACCGGGGCCTATTCTGATCAGGATGCTTCAAAGACAGCCTCGTCCGAAGACGACAATCCGCGCTCGCTCGATCGGGTCAGGTCGCGAGAAGACTTCGACCGGCTCGCGCGCGTTTACGAGCAGGGGCGGTTCTATGCGCTCCCGCACCTCTTATTCGTTATAGACCGCCGCGCCCGTGGCCGCACCTACTACGTCAACTCGAAGCTTTTTCGCTTCCACAAGGATTTCGTAAACGCCACGTACCTCTCGCTCGAAAGAGGCAGTCTGTTTTACGAGAACAACTATCTGAGACCCGACCGGCGCTTTCTGCTCGGGACCATCGCCTATCAGACCGCGCTCGACCGGTTCACATTCGAGTTCTGGGAAGGCGACCGCATCACTAAAGAGATGCTCGGCGAAGCATACGAGGCTCTCGATCAGAGCTTCTTTACAAAGCTCGCCTTCAAACCGAACTCGCTCGCTCAGGAAGAGGTCGCAGCATCTCTTAAAGAGGCGGGGGCGGCGGTCGTGACCGCAAGCGAGCTTGCCCGTGACCGGCAGTACGAGCCGCTCAACCCCGGCAGCGGCATAGGGCAGCTTCGAATAATAGATCGGATGACGCCTGATACCGTCATCGACCGCAATCAGATAGTCATATTCAAACATCCGCCGGTCCAGCTCACGCCGCTTTCCGGCATAATCACGGCCGAGCCCGCATCGCCGCTCTCGCACGCTAATATGCTGGCAAAGTCCTGGGGGATTCCCAACGCTTATATAAAAGGTGCGGACCTGCTCTTTCGCCATCTCGAAGGCAAGTATGTTCGATTCCTAGCGCGCGAAGACCGCTACGTGATAGAGCCTGCCGCCGCGCGGGAAGCGCTCGAACGACAGAGACAATGGATAAAGCGCGCGGACACCCTGACGCCGCGCGCCGATCTCGACTACGCGAAGATTTCAGACCTCTATGAGCAGAGGGCGCGGGACGCGCATCGGTTCGGGGCGAAATCGGCAAATCTTGGCGAGATCATCCGCGCGCGACTGCCGGGCCTTACGGTGCCGCGAGGCTTCACCGTGCCGTTCTTTTATTACCGGCAGTTCGTCCGTATCAACAACCTCGAAGAGCGCATCGCCGCTGCGGTCGAAGAGGACCGCTTCGTTCACGACCCGCGCTATCGCAAAGAGAGGTTATCGGAGGTTCGCCGCTGGATCGAACAGGGGCGTCACGATCCGGCGTTCGCGCGATCTGTGCTCGGAAAGGCCCGCCGAGAGTACGCGGGCAAAGGCGTTTTCGTGCGCAGCTCGACGAACGCAGAAGACCTGAAGGAGTTCAGCGGGGCGGGGCTTTATACGACGGTGCCGAACGTTCGCGGCGAGCGAGAGGTTATGGAAGCGATCAAGAAAGTGTGGGCTTCCGTCTGGAACTTCGAAGCGTACGAAGCGAGGGAGAGCTTCGGCATGAGCCATTTCGGCGTATATCCGGCGGTGCTCATACAGGAGGGCGTCGAGGCAGACAGCGCAGGCGTAGCTATAACGACCGATCCCTTCGACCCGGAAAATCGCGGCGCGGTCTATATCAACGCAAAACGAGGGCTCGGAATAAGAGTAGTCGAAGGGCGTCGCGTCCCGGAGCAGGTCATATACAGCCCGCGCTCGGACGCGGTACGGGTGCTCACCCGGTCCGACGAAGACACGATGATTGCGTTTGACGAGCGAGGCGGCGTGAGAGAGGTTCCCGTAGAGCCGCAGCGGGCCGTCCTGACCGACGCGATGGTTAAGCGGCTCGCGGCGGCGGCGCTTCTGATCGAGCGGATATTCGGCGGGCAGGATCAGGACATCGAATGGGTCTTTGGAGGCGGCCAGCTCTTTATAGTCCAGTCGCGGCCATATGTAAGAAGCCAGTAATCAGGGATATTCAGTTCTCGATCTAAAGGTGAGATTCTTATCGATCAAGATCGGAATAACCGCAGAGGACCCCGCAGGCAC
>DASTET010001028.1:0-9831 GCA_035709445.1 Blastocatellia bacterium
CCAAGATCATTCACGCCGAAGGCGAGTACCAGGCCGCCGAGAAACTCGTATCCGCCGCCCACGCTATGTCGAGCGAGCCGGTGGCGTTGCAGTTGCGCTACCTTCAGACGCTGACCGAGATCGGCGTGGAGCAGAATACTACGGTGGTATTCCCTATACCGATCAACCTCTTCGAGGCGCTTACGAAAAAGGTTGTTGAGCAGGAAGCGGTAACAGGTCAGCCGCGCGAGCCCGTCGCTGTGCGCTGAGCCCCGGACAATTTGGAGGAGAACAGGAAGCTAACAGATGGCGATGAGCAACAAACAGGTGATAGCGATCTTTATTCTGGGCATAGCATTGCTGCTGGGCGCATTCTGGGCCGGGCTCAACGTGGTCAAGCAGGGCTCCGCCGCCGATAGCGCCCGGCCTGCTGAGACCGCTCCGGCTAAGAAACAACAGGCCGTGCCCGTACCTGCGGACGCAACAGCCAGCAACGAGAGCCGTTACGTCGTCTTTGTCGCGGCCTTCGGAACCCTGGAGCCTGCGAAAAAGCTTGAAGCCGAGCTTAGACAGAAAAACTACCTGGCCGCGCATGTTAAAATGCCAGCCGCCCAGGACACGCTCTATCGCGTCAACATCGGTCCCTATGACCGGCGCGACGCCGATAAGGTCGCAGCCGAGCTGGCGACCGAGGGCCGAAAGGGGATAATGATTCTGCCCTGGACGCAGAATTAGTCTGGCGAGTCTAGCGAGTCGTGAGTCTAGCGAGTCCTCTTAGAGCGAGACGGTGATTACCAGGACGCGCCAGACTCGCCAGACTCGCCAGACCCGCCAGACTCGTTAGACCATGTTGATTCAGATCGAGGGATTAAAGAGCAAGCCGGGGCCGCGACTTCCGCAGTGGCTCAGAAAGCCGGTCCGCAACGTCGAGGCCGATCACGGGCTGAAGAAGATGCTTCGAACTCGCGGGCTTCATACGGTCTGCGAGGAGGCCCGCTGCCCTAATCGGAATGATTGCTTTGCGCGCGGCGCGGCTACATTTATGATCCTGGGTGATGTCTGCTCGCGAAGCTGCGGGTTCTGCGCGGTCAAGACAGGGCGCGGGCTGGCGCTTGAGTCGCTCGCCGGCGAGCCGGAACAGGTCGCCGAAGCGGCTGCCGAACTTGACCTGCGTTACGTAGTCATCACGTCGGTCAACCGCGATGAATTGCCCGACGGCGGCGCTCAGCATTTCGCCAGGACGATAGAGGCCGTGCGCCGTAGATTGCCCGCCGCGCTGATCGAAGTCCTCACGCCGGATTTCAAAGGGAGTATCGAAGCGCTCAAGACAGTGCTCGACGCCAGGCCCGATACTTTTAATCATAATGTTGAGACTGTGCCGAGGCTCTATCGCCGCGTCCGCCCTCAGGCCGACTACATTCAATCGCTCGGCGTGCTTCAAAGCGCCAGGCGATATTCGAGCGACGTGCTCACAAAGTCGGGCTTTATGGTGGGGCTTGGCGAGACGCGCGACGAGGTCAAACGGCTGCTCGACGACCTTCGCGCGCACGATGTTGATGTGGCGACTATCGGCCAGTACCTTCAACCCACGCGCGCGCACCTGCCTGTAGAGGAGTACGTTCATCCGGATGTATTCGAAGAATACCGCGAGTACGGCGAGCGTATCGGCATCCGGCGGGTATTCTCGGGGCCGCTCGTGCGCAGCTCGTTTATGGCCGAAATGGTTCACGAAGAGGCTGTCTGAGTTACGGGTTTTGGATTTTATACTATCAGTTAAAGAGAGGTTTATGCTTTTACTCTGGGCCCGCGTTCCAAAATCCAAAACCCGGAATCCGAAATCCAAAATCTCATCTCTCTCGCTGCGAGTTCGACACCCCGAAGAGGCCGTGCCATCGTCTTTCACACGCGAGGACATACTGGCCGCACGGCTTCGAGTGGCGAAGGTCATTCCGTATCAGGGCTCAAGGACGCCCTTCATAAGCAACCTTTCGCTTGCGGTCTGCTCCGGGTTGCTCCTCATCTTTGCATTCCCCGACTGGAACCTCTGGTCGCTCGGCTGGGTGGGCGCCGCGCCGCTCATCATGGCCGTGGTCCGCGAGCAGCGTTTCTGGCGGTCGCTCGTATTGGGATGGGTGACGGGAACGATCTTTTATGCGGGAACCTCTTACTGGGTGACCCATTCAATGCATAACTACGGCGAGATACCGCTCGTGCTCTCTTATGTATTGCTGACGATTCTCGCATCGATTCTCGGCTTCTTTACAGGCATATTCGCGGGGGCGACGGCGATAGGGGTGAAGCGGTTCGGCGGCTGGGCGATGCTTGCCGCCCCCTTTATCTGGGCCGCGAGCGAATGGGCCAGGCAGCAGGTGACCGGAGTAGGATGGAATGCGCTCGGCTATTCGCAATCGTTTCAGACCGCAGCGATACAGACCGCGCGGTTTGGCGGGGTCTATATCGTAAGCGCGCTGCTGGTGGCTGCGAGCACCGCGCTTGTGTTTGCGGTCGTGTACCTTGAGCGCAGGCGTGGCGTCATCGTTCTCACAGCTTTCGGAGTAATGGCCATAGCGGCGGTCGTCTACGGGCAATCGATAAAGCCTGTCTCGTTTCCGCAGGGGTCCGTGCCGGTGGTGGCGGTCCAGCCTAATATCCCCATCGCGGGCGCGTGGGACGACCCGAATTTTATCGAACAGATGCTCGCTCGTCACATAACGCTTTCCGAGCGGGCCATTCAGTCGCACCTGAAAGAGAGATCGCTTGAGAATTCCGAGGAGGCAGGCGTAGAGCTGGTCATCTGGCCCGAATCGCCCATGAACCTGGAATATGAGCGCGACGCGGAGCTACGTCGGCGAGTCGCAGATTTTACGAAGCGGAACAACGTTTTTCTATTGATGAGCAGCTGGGGGGGTACAGAAGCGGGCGGCGCTCTCTATAACAGCGCGATGGTCATCGCCCCTTCTGGTGAGAGAATCTCGCGCTATGATAAGATTGCGCTTGTTCCCTTTGGAGAATATGTCCCGGCGCGCGGGTGGATACCTTTTATGGATCGGATACCTGCCCTCGTTGCAGATGTGGCGCCCGGAGTCAGCTTCACTGTAAGCGATGTGGCGGGATCGAAGATCGGGACTGCTATATGCTTTGAGGCGACCCGCCCCGATATAGCGAGGCGTTTCAGAAGCGAAGGCGTCTCGGCGCTTGTGCAGATTTCAAACGAGCTCTGGTTCGGTCCCGGCTCTGCGCCGCGTCAGATGCTTCAGCATGCCATCTTCAGGGCAGTAGAGAATGACGTCGATATGATTCGAGTGACGAATTCGGGGCTGTCGGCGCGGGTCAACAGCTACGGGGTGGTCGAGGCCGAGACGCCGGGATTTCAGACCGATGCGCCCGTCTGGCGTATGAAGACGGTAGAAGAGGCGAGCAGAGGGCCGCTCACTTTTTACACCCGGCACGGCGATGTTTTCGCCGTCACCTGTGCCGTGCTCAGCCTGCTCTTCATAGTCGCATCGGTTGCTCCGTTCAACCTGGACTTTAACCGCAGAGGACGCAGAGGAGCTGAGGGATAGGGCAGTGACGAACTCGCAATAGGAAGAGGGCGATATGATTGAAGAATTGAGAGAGAAGTACGAAGAGTTGTCCGCTCGCGCTGGAGAGCTGCGGAGGTTTCTTTGACCCCGAATCGAAGCGGGCAGAGATTGCGCGGCTCGAAGAGGAGACCGCGAAGCCTGAGTTCTGGCAGGATCAGGAGAACGCGCAGAAAGTGCTCAAGCGGCGCAGCCGCCTCGAATCGGCATTAGAAAAGGCCGACCGGTTCGAGCGCGAGATGGAAGACGCCTCGGTCCTCATAGAGTTTGCAGCCGAAGACGAAGCCTCGCTCGGAGAGCTTGAATCGGTGCTGGCCCGGCTCGAAGAAGAGATTAGAGAGACCCAGACCGAGATGCTTTTATCTGGCCCGAACGATGCGCGCGATGCTATCGTAACAATCAATGCGGGCGCGGGGGGGACCGATGCGCAGGACTGGGCCGAAATGCTTCTCAGGATGTATCTCAGGTGGGCTGAGCGACACGGCTTCAAGACCGAAATAATAGACGAGCAGCCTGGCAAGGAGGCCGGCATCAAATCCGCCACCTTCACCGTCTCGGGCGAGTACGCTTACGGTCTGCTCTCTGCCGAAGCGGGCGTGCACCGTCTGGTCCGTCTCTCCCCGTTTAACGCCGGGTCGAGCCGCGAGACAAGCTTCGCCTCCGTCTTCGTCTATCCTGACATTGAAGAGGATGTCGACATAGAGATACAGGATAAGGACCTGCGGGTTGATACCTATCGCTCGTCGGGCGCGGGCGGCCAGCACGTCAACGTCACCGACTCGGCGGTCCGCATTACCCACCTGCCCACAGGCATTGTCGTCACCTGCCAGAACCAGCGGTCGCAGCACCAGAACCGCGAAGTCGCAATGCGGATACTCAAGTCGCGGCTCTACGAGATCGAGATGGAGAAGCGGCGCTCGGAGACCGCGCAGCTCGAAGAGTCGAAACGCGATATCTCGTTCGGCTCACAGATAAGAAACTATGTGCTGCACCCGTACCGGCTGGTCAAAGACGTCCGCACGAAGTACGAGACTTCGGATGTCGATTCGGTCCTCGACGGCGATATCGAAGAGTTCATACGCCAGTACCTTACTCAAAAGAGCAGGGCTGCGTAGCTGAAAAAGTTCGAATTAGGAGTTGTGATGACGCTTTTGAGATCACGTCAAGGATTGCTCGCTGTATTTACGCTCCTGCTCTTGTGCCTGCCTGTTTCGGGCGCCTCCTTGCAGGCGAAGCCGCCCGCTTTGCCCGAAGGTGTAGAGCGGGTAACGTCGGTTGAAGGCATCACCGAGTACAGGCTTAAAAACGGGCTGCGCGTCCTGCTGTTTCCCGACCCCTCGAAGCAGACCATAACCGTCAACGTCACATATCTGGTCGGGTCGAAACACGAAAACTACGGCGAGACCGGCATGGCCCACCTGCTCGAGCACCTTCTCTTTAAAGGGTCGAAGAACCATCCGGATATATCGAAGGAGCTTACCGAGCGCGGGGCGGATGCGAACGGCACGACCTGGACCGACCGGACCAACTATTACGAGACCATTCCGGCCACTGACGCGAACCTTGAGTGGGCGCTCAGGCTTGAGGCCGACCGCATGGTCAATTCCTTTATCGCCAAGAAAGACCTCGACAGCGAGATGACCGTCGTGCGCAACGAGTTCGAGCTGGGCGAAAACAGCCCCTCGAATGTTCTCTCAGAGCGCATGGCCTCTACGGCTTTCCTCTGGCATAACTACGGCAAATCGACGATCGGCGCGCGAAGCGATATAGAGAAAGTCCCCATCGAGCGGTTGCAGGCTTTCTACAGGAAGTATTACCAGCCCGATAACGCCGTGCTGCTTGTAGCGGGAAAATTCGACGAGCCGAAGACGCTCTCATTGATCAGCACCATATTCGGGGCGATTGAGCGACCGTCGAGAGTGCTATCGAAAGTGTACACCGAAGAGCCGGTGCAGGACGGCGAGCGAAGCGTCACGCTTCGTCGCGTCGGCGATGTGCAGCTTGTCGCCGCCGCCTATCACGTTCCGGCAGGCTCGCACACGGACTTCGCCGCGCTGAGCGTGCTCGTCGAGATTCTGGGTGACACGCCGTCTGGCCGACTGCACAGGGCGCTCGTAGAGACGAAGAAGGCTTCCTCGATCGGGGCCGTCGCCTACCAGTTTGGCGAGCCGACGCTCGCGTTTTTCGAAGCCGAGGTCCGGCAGGACTCTTCGCTCGAAGCGGCCCGCGACGCGCTGCTCGAAGTGGTCGAGCGGTTCACGGCTACCCCGCCCACGAAAGAGGAAGTGGAGCGCGCCCGCACTCAGCTCTTAAAAGATATAGAGCTGAACCTCAACGCCTCGGACCGCATAGGTGTTGAGCTGAGCGAGTGGATAGGCATGGGTGACTGGCGGCTTCTCTTCCTTCACCGCGACCGGCTGCGCAAGGTGACGGCTGAAGAGGTTCAGCGAGTCGCGGCGAGCTACTTGAAATCTTCCAACCGCACGCTGGGCCTTTTCATTCCGACGGCGAAACCCGACCGCGCCGAGATTCCTGCCACACCCGATGTTGCCGCGCTCGTCAAGGACTATAAAGGCGATGCTGTCATCGCAGCCGGAGAGGCGTTCGACCCGTCCCCCTCGAATATCGAATCGCGCACGGTGAGGGCCGATGCGGGCGGGGTGAAGCTTGCGCTGCTCCCGAAGAAGACTCGCGGCAGCACGGTTGTGGCCGTCATGACGCTCAGGTTCGGCGATGAAAAGAGTCTTATGAACCGCGCGACCCATGCCTCGCTCGCCGCCCAGATGCTCATGCGCGGCACAAAGAACCGCACCCGTCAGCAGATAAAAGACGAGCTGGACCGGTTGAAGGCCCGCGTTTTGGTGGCCGGCGGCGCTACCGGAGTGAACGCTTCTATTGAGACCGTACGCGAGAACCTGCCAGCGGTCCTCAGGCTGCTGGCAGAGGTGCTGCGCGAGCCTTCATTCCCTGCAACGGAGTTCGAACAGCTCAAGCAAGAGCTTCTTGCCCAGCTCGAAGCGCAGCGGAGCGAGCCGCAGGCCATAGGCTTTATCGAGTTCAACCGCCATCTGCACCCGTACCCGAAGGGCGACGTCAGATACACAGCCACCCCGGACGAGGAGATAGCCGAGGTCAAATCGGCCACGCTCGAAGAGGCCAGAAAGTTTTACGAAGAGTTTTACGGCGCTTCAAACGGAGAGCTGGCCGTGGTCGGAGACTTCGACCCGAAGGAGGTCGAGCGGCTTACGGCGGAGCTTTTAGGCTCCTGGAAGAGCCCGCGCCCGTTCGCGCGCGTGGCCAGCCCGTATCGCGATATTACGGCTATAAACAAAGCGATTGAGACGCCCGATAAGCCGAACGCGCTACTGGTCGCGGGTGTGAGATTGAACCTGCGCGACGACGACCCGGATTACCCGGCGATGGTCCTGGCCGACTATCTTATGGGGGGAGGCTTTTTGAATTCTCGCCTGGCATCGCGCATACGCCAGAAGGAAGGCTTGAGCTACGGCGTCGGCTCCTACCTCGAAGTGAGCGCCGTCGATAGAAACGGCCAGTTCGTGGCAGGCGCGATATACGCTCCGGAAAATGGCGCGAGGCTCGAAGCGGCGTTCAAGGAAGAGATCGAGCGCGCGCTCAAAGACGGGTTCACTCCCGAAGAGGTCGTGGCAGCCAGGGCCGGCTTTCTTCAGGGCAGGCAGGTAGCCCGCGCGCAGGACGCAGAGCTTGCGCGCAAGCTCGCAACCTATCGCTTCATCGACCGCACGCTTGCGTGGGATGCCGATCTTGAAAAGAAGATAAACGAGCTGACCCCCGACCAGGTGGTGGCGGCGATGCGACGGCATATAGACCCGGCGAAAGTCAGCATAGTAAAGGCCGGCAATTTTAACGGAAAATGAGAAGCCAGAAGCCAGAAGTCAGAAGGTTGAGGGAGAGAACAATTATTACAAACAACATCTTCATACCACCCGTTCAACATCCGGCTTCTGGCTTCTGACTTCTGGCTTCTGAATTCTGGATTCTTAGAGTATTATGCTGTCGGGATGAGCAACAGGTCCTCAAAACAATCGAGCGGCCGGTCGCTGGCTAACGAAGTCGTCGCGGTGCTGCTCGTCGCCGCCGCCGTGCTGTTAGGCGTAAGCCTCCTGACTTATGACCCCCGAGACCCTAGCTGGAACTCTGTCGGCCCCCGCCAGACCCCATCTAACCTGATAGGAATAGTGGGCGCCTACATTGGCGATTTCTTTCTACAGTTGTTCGGGCTTGCGGCCTTCTGCATTCCGGTCCTTTTCGTTCTTATCGCCGTTCGCATATTCTTTTCCGACCGCGCAGAGATACCCGTCCGGAAAGTTGTAGGCGCTGCCCTGCTTCTGCTCGCGATCTCAGGATTCATATCCCTTTTCCCAAAGTTCGGCTTTGAGCTGCTGGCCAACACCCGCAGCAACGGCGGCGCAGCCGGGTACGTGATCGAAGATCAGCTTGCCGGACTGCTCAACCTGCTTGGCGCGGCCATAGTGCTTACCGTTGCGTCGGTGTTGACGCTTATGCTCACCATGGAAGTCTCTCTTGCGAGTCTCCTCAACCGGGTCCAATCGGCAAGAGAGGAGCGGGCCGTCAGCAATAAGGGGAAGCCAGCTATGTTTCAAAAGCTCCGTTCGTGGCTTGTTGAGCGGATTGCCGAGCGCCGCCGCCAGGCTGAACTGAAGCGGGCCGCGCGGATTGCCGAGCGCGAACAGCTTGAGCGCGAACGCCAGGCACAGGCGGAAGCGGAACTCCGCCAGGTTGCCAAAGGTCGCCGCCGTGCAGAGGAATCGGAAAATCGCGTGGAAGAGCGAAGGATCGAAAAGGAGCTGATCTCCCGGCAGGAGCCGGTCATCACACGCCAGGTCGTTGCTTCAGCCCCTCCTCAGCCTGAACCCGTGGTCGCCTCCGCTCAGGCCCAGGCTGAGCCCTCCGCCAGTTATGCGGAGGAGGAGGCGCGCGAGCTGAAGACAGGCGTCGTCGCTTCTGCTCGCGCCCCCTCATCCATCAGGAGCGAGATGGCTGCCGTCATACGCGAGCGCGCTGCGAGAAACGAGCAGGCGAAGGCCGTCAAAGACCAGACTCCGGAGGTGGATGTCGACCCCGATGTGGCCGAGATGACCTCGACTGCATGGATAGATCGCACGGTGACAGGCGAGCGGGCTGGCCCGGCTGCCAAAACCGCCCGGCAGGCCTCGCCTCGCCGCAAAGAAGTAATAGAGACAGCGTCGGGCGCAACCTACAAGCTGCCTACCGTCGCCCTGCTCGAACCGCCTATCGGCCATCACGAGCAGGCCGAAGAGGAATTGCGCGAGCGGGCCGTAATACTTGCCGAGAAATGCAAAGAGTTCTCCGTCACCGGGCATATACATAGAATTAATCCAGGCCCCGTGGTGACCACATTCGAGTTCAAGCCCGACCCCGGCATAAAGTACAGCCGGGTCGTCGGGCTCGCAGATGATCTCTGCCTCGCGCTCAAGGCTGAGTCTATTCGAATAGATCGCATACCGGGCAAGTCGACTGTCGGGATAGAAGCGCCCAACGCGCACCGCGAAAAGATATTCCTGCGCGACACAGTCGAATCGTCCAGGTTCCAGCAATCGGAATCGAAGCTGACGGTCGCGCTCGGCAAGACCATAAACGGCGAAGAGTATATAGCGGACCTGGCCCGAATGCCGCACCTGTTGATCGCGGGCGCTACGGGGGCGGGCAAGTCCGTCACGCTAAACGCTATCATCTGCTCGATCCTCTATAAGGCTTCGCCCGATGAGGTTAAGTTCATAATGGTCGATCCGAAACGTGTGGAGCTTGGCCTTTATGAAGGGATACCCCATCTGCTCACCCCCATAGTCACCGATCCTAAGCGGGCCGCCAACGCTTTGAAGTGGGCCGTAAACGAGATGGAGAGCAGGTATCGGGAGCTTGCAAAGCTCGGGGTCCGCAACATCGAGCAGTTCAACCGCGAAGTTCGCGAGATGACGCACCCGACTCTCTCGGACGAAAACCCCGAAGCGCCAAAGACGCTGCCTTATATAGTCATCGCAATCGATGAGCTGGCCGACCTGATGATGGTCGCTCGCGGAGAGGTCGAAACCTCTATAGCCAGGCTCGCGCAGATGGCAAGGGCCGTAGGCATTCACCTCGTGCTCGCCACCCAGCGCCCGTCCGTAGACATCATCACCGGCGTCATCAAGGCCAATATCCCGTCGCGGATCGCCTTCCGCGTTTCATCCAAAGTGGACTCGCGCACAAT
>DASTET010001029.1:0-4150 GCA_035709445.1 Blastocatellia bacterium
CGCCCGCGACCAGTCGTTCGCCGTCCATCCAGACAGCCCGAGCGTAAACGACATGTCGCCGAGGTCCGCTACATAAAAAGATGGCAGCCCGCTGCCGAGCAGGTGAACGGTGAATTTTCGGGCGACAGGTATGAGCCGCTCGAGGATGTGAATACGCCTGCGGCCCCACACCCTTATCTCCTGCGCCTCTCGGCCAGCATAGATCGATCTCGGACATGTGACTTCTATATTCCACGGCTCGAAGACGACCCTTACGGGGCGGCCCGGCGTCAGGTGATACCGCATGCTGCGCGGTCCCTGTCGCTCTTTGTGACGGCGGAGCACGAAGCAAAGGTTATGAACGTCCATCGGCTCAAGCTCGAATGACACCGTGTCGAGCGCCATCGCCGAGCTGACCTGAAGAAAGCCTCGGACCCAGCTATCGGGAAGATCGATCTTCACTTCCTTGTAAGCCTCCTCGCCCGACGTCTGCACGTCAAACCCGCTCGGGTCGATCTCGAACCGCGTCGTCTTATAACTTCGTATCTTCTGGAACTCGTCGTAGAGCGCCGCCGAATAGTCTATGTTCGTAGTCCCGCAGGCGAACTCGCCAACAGAGCCGAATACTTCGAAGCTTGCGCCGAGCCGCCCGTAACTCGATTCATCGAGGCTGAAACACTCGAAGAAGACCTCGTCCGGGTGTACGGTGATGACCGGGTCGAGTATGTATCTGACGTCGAGGTTCTTCCTCCATGCGTACAGGGCGAACTTTTGCCTCGCTTCATAGTAAGGCTTCATCCGCTCGTAGCTGAGGCGATTGAGCGAGTCTAGCTCCTGCTGCATCTGTTTGACTCTCGCCCCAACGTCTGCACGCTCGGCGGCGACCTGTTGCCAGTCGATAGCTTCTCGCTGCGCCGCCCATTCCTTGTAGGCGGTCTTGTCTTTCGGCTTGAACCTGAGATCGGAAATCACCACGTCGTGCAGCGCGCTTATCGCCTCGCGGAACTCGACGCTCTTCTTAAGCTCGCCCCAGAAATAGGCAGGCTCGCGCTTCACGTCGGGCGCAAACGACATGTCGGTGCGAGACGCATAGCTGTGGACCGCAGTGCTGCCTTTGTAAGTGTAATCAAACAGCATTTCGCACCTCCGGCTCCCTGACCTTTATCGGCAGCTTCAAATCCGGGTACGCCCGGCGTATCCTGAGCATCGCCTCGATTGCGGCGGCGCGGTCGCCTCTGGCTATCGTCACCGATTGGCGAGCGAAAATCTCTCCGGCTATGCGCGCAGACTCTTCGCTCTTTTCGGCTTCGGCGGTGAGAAATGCGATCACGCGGCCCTTTGCCACCCGCGCCCGGTTGACGCGCGAAAGCACGCTCAGGAAATACGGCCTGAGCTGCCGGAGCCGCGCCGGGTCTCCCGCGGCGTAACGTTCCAGATAGTTCGTCGCAAACAGTTGCAGGTCTGCGGACGGGTGCTCGCTCAGCTTCAACAGGTATTCCTGTCCCGATTCTTCTTCGAAGAACCTTGTTATCATCTCTCGCCCAAGCTGCTGAACGTCTCCGCGCACGCTGTCGCATATGCTGACGAGTATTGCGGGCGTGAAGTCCTCCGAGGTGAAGGAGGTCCGAAAGACATCGATCCAGTGATTGCGCGAATCGTCCCACGGCGAGTCGAGCAACCGGACGGCCTTCGCCATCTCTTCGAGGTGGCCTTCGGGGTTGGTCGATTGCCTGAAACGGCTGACGACTTTCGCAAAGATACGCCAGGCCGCGCGGCGGACGGCCATCACCTCGTGATTCGAAAGCTCGGCTATCTCCGTCGTATCGAACCCGTCTGCAAAGCCGCCCTCCGAAGAGAGCTTGAATTCTATCAGGCAGCCGCCAAGCTCCTCGGCCGCCTGCGATTTCGATTGGATAAGCCGCCAGGCCGTCCCTCTGGTCGCAGCGGTCTTCCACCCGTCGCCCAGGTCTTCCATCATCATCTTAACGAGGCTGCTGTGCACGCCCTCGTGAGGCTCAGGGCCAAGCAGGGTTTGAATAAAAGCCTCTGAAAGTCTCGCCGCAAATCGGCTGTCGCCGCTTGCCAGGCGTTTGATCACAGGGCGTATTGAGTTGCGTATGTCGGCAAGCTCGTGCCTTGCAAACTGCATGATCAGGCCCTCGCTTGCGAGCAGCGTCTGGTCGGAAAGCTGACCGAACAGCCTTATGCCGACGACGCGAATCGATTCGAAGCCGGAAGCGATGAGCGACTCGATAACACCTTCGGGTATATGGTCGGGCCGCGTGTCGTGACTGAGCAGTATGCTTGCGCCAAGCACCTGCACTTCCATCAGCGGATGGCCGAGCAGGTCCAGGATGGTATCCATACCGAGCGACCTGAGCTTCACGGTGAAGCACTTGAGCGCAGTGTCGGCAACATCCTTTGCGTAATCGCCCTGCGCGGGGTCGAGCGCGAGAAGCCGCGCGATTATCCGACCGATCAGCGCGCGCTCGACCCCGTCTTCGAGCGACGTTGAGATCAGGAGCCTTCGCGCGTAGTCGCGCATATCGGCGTGCTCGCTCGTTGCGAGCGCCGCCAGAAAATCGGTGTCGCGCGTGAAGTGGTAGCGGTTCTCATCTATCCACCGGCGGGCCTGCTCCCTCGCTTCGTCAAGCTGCGAGCCTGCGACCGCAAGCACGAGGTCGTGGTCCGGGTCGGCAGCACGATAATGGTCCCTCGCAAGCTTGAGGCCGAGCCTTGCCGCCGCTTCGTAAGGGCGGCTCAGTATCATCATCACCACGTCCGCGTCGAGCCCGGCGCAGAACTGCTTGCAATCGGCGAGCGCCCTTGCGGCAAACTCGATCACGGGCCGGCACCTGCTCTCAGAGATCAGGTGGAGAAGCCCTACGGGCGCCTGCTCCCAGAGTTTCGGGAACGCCTCTTCGCGCGAGGCCGGCGCCTCGTCTCCGGGCCTGTACGCGGGACTGCAACGCCACGCCACGGAATTCGGTCTCAGCTCGTAGCGCGGGCTGTTACTGTAAAGGATATGATTGAAAGCCCGGTAAGACGCATAAGCATCCCACCGGACCTGTCTGGTCTCACGCGTCCGCCAATCATAGTAGCTCGACTCTTTCTCCGGCAGCGCGTCGTCATCCGAGTAGGCGAGCAGGACGCCTACGGCCATCTTCACATAATCGACATCGCCAAGCTCGCCCATCCTGCGAAGAGTGCGCCACACGCGGCGGCGCAGGTATGCGCGCGTCCTGCTTCCGTAGGCTATCGAAGACGGGCCGCTCTGTATCTCTTTCCTTCCATCCTGAATGAACCGCCCTTCGACGGACACGTAAGAGTATCTTCTGTCTTTGCTGAGCGCGAACTCGTGATTGGCGAACATCGCCCTCGTTTTTTCAAACCTGTAGCCGAGCAGCCCGAAGACCTGCGCGTCTCGCCTGTACTCGGCGGCCTTGAAGATGTGGCGCAGCCGTTGAAAATAGTTCGGCCTGAGCGGAGCCGTCCGTATCATCTCAAGCAGCGCGGGCCGGACCTGCTCGTTATCGATCAGATAAAGCTTGTCGAGAACTCCGAACTCTCGATGATCTTCCTTATCGAGATAAGCGGTGAGCGCGGATTGAAACTCCTCGGCAGGTCGGTTTCGAGCAAGCTCGCGCAGCGAATCGGGTAGCTGCTCGATCATCTCGTGTCGCAGCCTCGCTTTCGTCTCGTCATCCGAGAGCTTGAGCAATGCCTCGATGGCGATGCGTCGCACGGGATCGGGAGTCGAAGTTGATTTATAGAGCCTATCGAGCGGCGCGATAGCCGATTCGTCCCCGCACCAGCCCAGCGCCCAGCAGATGCAGTAATCTCTCAAGGCGCCGCCGCTTCCGATGTAACCAATCAGCATCGGCGCAGCCGCGCGTATTCGAAGCTCGCCCGCGCGCCAGATGGCTCGTTCGAGCGGCCAGGTCTTCTTCTTTTTCCCGCTCGGACCTTCTGCCAGGCGGTTCAAGACAGCCTGATTTCGCGCATCCGTATCGACGGGCGCCGCGACAGCCGGACGCATCGCGGGCTGGGGGTCGAGCGTTTCGCCCGTGACCTCTCGATACCCTTTCCTTATCTTGGAAGAGACCAGCTCGCCAAAGACCTTGTCGGCTTCGGCGCGCGAGACAGCCGACGAAGTCTTCGATCCTTCTTT
>DASTET010001030.1:0-6603 GCA_035709445.1 Blastocatellia bacterium
CATTCCCCATCGCGCATAGGAGTACAGGAATATGCCGACGGTCAGGAGGTATGGACCTAAGAACCGGTTTCGTGGCAACCGGAGCAGGCCGGAAAAGGTTGCTGAAACCGCAAACCCCAGGGCTGCTGCGGCGAGAATCCAATACAGATAGCCTCGCCATGATCGTTTCGTGTGATTCCCGGATTCGATATACAAATTCGCGCTGCCCATCCTTGATAATCCTGACGCTGATTTAACTCGTCTCAAAAAGTCGGGCTCAACTCTCCTCGTCGGCTCATTCTTGTCCTCGACCAATTCTTCCACATTCGGCGGCCATGTGGCAGCTGAAATCAGATCAAGCCAGGAATCTTTCAGACCATTGTAATATTCTGGACCTGTCAAACGTAATAATGGCGGGACCGTTGTTTCCTGATGTTCTCGCGCGGGCTGATAAGCGGCTTGTGAGAGTAATCACCTATGACCGTTTCTAAGAATCTTTACGAGGATAACTGGCGCTTCTTGTGGGGGCTCTGTTACCGCATGACTGGCAACGCGGCCGATGCGGAAGATATTGTACAGGAGGTGTTTGTTAAGGCTATGGGGAGTCCGCGGCTCGATTCCGGGCGGCCGCTTCGGTCATGGCTCGTCCGGGTCGCGATGAACCTCAGTCGTGATCATTTAAGAAAACGCAGGCGGGAGGGGTACACTGGCCCCTGGCTCCCTTCTCCCCTACCTACTGATGAACATCCGGAATTTCAGGATGCGGCGGCTGCGTCGAACGATTCGCCTGTGGCGCGCTATGACATGATCGAAAGCGTATCCCTCGCTTTCATGCTGGCCCTGGAAGCGCTCACGCCGACGCAGCGGGCGGTGCTCCTGCTGCGCGATGTCTTCGACTATACGACCCCTGAGGCGGCGGAGCTTCTAGGAGTAACGGAGAACACTGTGAGGGTCACACTCCATCGCGCTCGCCGCCTTATGCGCAGCTACGGCAAACAGAGGGTGCGTGCCGCACAGGCTCACCGGGATAAGGTGAAGCTGGCACTGGAGCGATTCCTCGATTGTCTCAGGAGACGAGACGCGCAAGCGATTGAACAGCTGCTGACTGAAGACGTTGTGCTCACCTCGGACGGCGGCGGTGAGGTTGCCGCACTGCTTTCGCCCATGCGAGGGCGGGAGAAGGTGCTGCAACTGATCGCAAGGCTCAATTCGCTCTACGCGAACAGGACAAGGGCAACATTTCGCATGCTCAACGGGCTGCGACAGGACGCGTGGGGTATTAGTATTCGTAGAGACCGATGAGAAGACTTTGTTCAGCAATGGTGAAGCCGGATACCCGCAAAGCTGGCTCGCGCAGCTCGTTGAGCCGATTCTGAGGATCGCACAAACCCGCAGGGCCTCCTACCAGCAGGAGTAGGGCTACACAGGCCGGGCGGCTCGCCTGCTCTACTCCGCTTTCAATGACTCGGCCGGATCGGTGCGGGAAGCGCGCCAGGCAGGAAGCAGGCATGCGAGCAGGGCCACCGCCGAAAGCAGCAGCGCGACCGACGCGAACGTTATCGGGTCGCCGGGGCTTACACCCAGGAGCTGGCTCCTCAGCATCTGCCCTGCGGCGAAGGCCGCCAGGCTTCTGATGACCAGGCCGATCAGCGCCAACGCCATACCCTGCCGCAGAATGAGATTGACCACCGATCTAGGACTCGCGCCTATTGCCATTCGAATGGCGATCTCTCGCTTCCGCTGGCTGACTACGTATGAGATGTTGACCCGCTCGATTGAGACTTGCTCGTCGGCTGCGGGGGTGTAGCCTTCTATCCTTGTCCCGCTATAGCTGTGGCCGCCGAAACCCAGAGGGACCATCGTAGAGAAACTGGCGGAGGTGACGCCCGGCAGAGCCTGGGTCTGCTCCAGCAGGCGGTCCAGCGTGACAAGCCCCCGGCTTCCTTCAAGCCGGCGACGTTGAGGTCTGTCGCTACCAGCAGCACATGTTCGGGATCGGCAAAACCCAGGTCCATAGCCTTGCCGCTCTGTAGGCTGCGCAGGAACAGCCCGGCGCAGACAATCGCCACCAGCGAAAGTGCAAGCTGGGCGACAACGAGCGTGCTCCTGAGCTTTGAGCGTGACGCTCCAACTCCCCTGTCCTCATTCTTGAGCACAGGGACCAGATCGACCCTTGATGAGCGCAGCGCCGGGGCCAGGCCGAAAACTATGGTCGTGAGCATTACCAGCAGCGATGCAAAAGCGATGACGCGCGGGCTCAACGTGATGGCGGTTGCGACGGGCTGCGGCGTCGGCGGTATGAAGATGGTCAGGATGTCTTTCGCCCATAAAGCGAGGAGCAGCCCCAGAACCCCGCCGAGCACTGACAGGAGAAAGCTTTCCAAAAGGAGATGGCGGACGATCCGGCTTCGGGTCGCGCCGATGGCGAGGCGGATTCCTATCTCCTTCTGCCTGGAGGTGGCTCGCGCAAGCAACAGGTTGGCGACATTGGCGCAGGCTATCAGAAGCACGAGGCCTGTGACGAACAATAGAATCACGAAAAGTGGATATAACAGTGACCCTGCGAAACGCTCGCGCGTGAGTCTTACGACCGCCGTGCTCACGGGAAACTCACCGTTCGCCTGGCTTATCTGACGGGCCAGCGTCTGCATCTCGGCGTTAGCCTGCGCGACTGTGACACCGTCCTTGAGGCGTGCGGTCCCTTGAAGCCACCTTTCCCCACGATTAATCAGCCTGTTGCCGCCTTGCGTGAGCAGAGGCTGTAGGGTTACGGGGATCCACAGGTCGAATCCATAACCCACGAGCACCCCGTTAAAGTCGGGCGGGGCCACGCCGATGACGCTTACGTTGATGCCATTGAGCGACAGGTGACGGCCTGAAATGGAACGGTCGCCGCCGAGCTTGCGCTGCCACAGCGAATGGCTGATTACCGCTACGGGTGCGGCGGCCTTCTCTTCTTCCGGTGAAAATGTACGTCCCAGAGTCGCCTGTACACCGATCACATCAAAGTAGTTTGTAGATACAAGCTCTCCCCATACGGGTTCACCGCTCGACTGTCCTTCAGTTCTCATATTCAGTCGGATCAGGCTCTCTACAAACATCCCATCGAAGGATTGAGCCGCGTCTCTCCAATCGAGGTAGGTGGGGTAGGAGATGGGCAGCGAGCCGGCGCCGCTGCCGTCCTGGTTTGCGGTGTTGATCGCGACGAGCCTGTCGGCGTCTTTCACCACAGGGTAAGGGTTGAAGATGAGGCTCTCCATCCAGGTGTAAACCGTGGTGTTTACGCCAATGGCAAGGCCGATAGAGGTTATCATCACCAGTGCAAAAACGGGATTCTTTCTGTATCCGCGCAGGCTGAAGCGTATATCCTGTAGGAGGTTTGCCATTATGATTGATCCTCTCTTTCGTTCTCCCGGCACCACTCAAAGCGGCGAGAAACGCTCTCCTGGCCGTAAATCGGCCATAACGTGATGGGAAGCCCAGTAGTTTCCGAATAGTTCCGTATTCCGGACCTGGTTAAACCAGCAGCTTGTACATCGGATCAATCTTCTGGTAGGCAAGCAGAATCTGATGAACGTCATAAGGGTGGGTGTTCTTGCCCGTAAGCCATGGCCGTATTACCTGAAACACGTGCTCGATACCCTGCGCGTCATCTATATCGGCATCGATCATAAACTCCAGCGTCTCCGGCTTACTGAAGAAGCTGAGTTGTAAATTCCCATACCTCTCCCTGGTCTTTAAGCTGTCAGCCGAAGAGAATCCGGGAGGAGGCGTGTGGAGCGCGCCGGAGACTTCATGAAATAGATTCGACGCGATACTGTTTTTTACCTCATCCCGAAGCTCCTTCCTTACCTTTGCAAAGAATCTCTGTGCTCGAATCCTCGTCATTGACGACACATAGGAAAATGAATCATGACCATTCTCGAATACCGTCGTTTTCATTTTTTTATAGACATTCAACAGCCCTGCTTTGCGATGGTCATCGAGGGCCTGGTATAGGTCCGCGCCCTGAAGACTCTCGTTGCCTTCGACGCCTGACCCCTGGAGAACGGCTTTCAGGTCGTCGCCTAAATCATCATAATCCGGAAACTCCACGCTGGTTACTCTATCTGGGTCCACAGGCAGTATGAAACGGTGCTACTCAGCACCTGGTGCTTGGGCGTAACGTCAATCCGCTCGTCGACCCTGTTGCCGTACACGTCCAGAAAGTCGAAAACCACATTGCCTTTGCCGCTCATGATGACTCCTTATGCGACGAAACGCCGCAGGTGCTCCATGTCGGTAGCGCACTTTTTATGGCAGAGCATTCGCCACGCTCTTCAGCGCCTGCGCCGCTATCGTGAGCGATGGGTTCGTGGCGAGAGCGCCGGGGATGGCAGCCCCGTCAACCACATACAGGCCCGGCAAAACGTCCGTCGAGCCGGGCGGCTTGCTCCCGTCGAATACGCGCCCGAGTTCATCCACTACCCCATCGAAGCTGGTCGGGGCGATAGGGCAGCCGCCCAATGGGTGCGTGATGATCAACTTCTTGTTGCCAAGCCCCTTCCAGAGTGGAAACGGGACGTAGCGCCCGCCCATGCCCTCCGCGAGGGCCTTCAATAACGTCTCGATCTGCTGGAAGACCGGCGTCTCACCAATCTTTTTGTCCCAATCCAGTTCGAGCCTGTCGTTATTCAAGGTGAACTTGCCGCTCGCGTCGTCTTGCCCCATGACATTGAAGAAGAATATGTTAGAGACCATCTCGCTCTCGGTCTGGTAGCTCTCCGGGTCGTAAGTATCCGGGAGGTGAGGGAAGAAGTCGCGAAGATCGGGAGTAGCCATGTTGAGGAAAGCGAACTTCAGCCGCGCCTTGAGCATTTCGCGTTGCACAAAGTTGTCGAGCACTCCCAGGGTCGTGCTGGCGACGGCGGCGAACATTTCTGGGATGGCCGAGTCCTCGACTTTAATGTGCAGGCCACCCATCTTAGTGCTCACCTGGCAGGTGTTGATGGGACCGACTGTGCTGTGGACCGGCTTGGCCGTGCCAACGACGAACGCGCCGAAGTCGCCATTAGTCGAAAAGTGCGTCCCGAGCTTGTCCGTGAGCTTGAGCCCGCCCCGGTCCCGGGACCGCAGCAGTATTTCCGTCGTGCCGAGTGTGCCCGCGCAGAGGAAGACCATCGGGGCAGAGACCTTCTTCTTGTCGTCATCGCGGTGGTCGCGGTAGACGACCTCATATCCGCCCGCGATCTGCTTTATCTCCCTGACCTCGGACATCGGCGAGAGCGTGACACCCTTCGTCGGGTCAGAAAGCAGCTTCGCGTAGAGCGTCTTGCTGAAAGTGTGGCGCGCGGATGGCAGGCACCCCAGGATGCAACGGCCCTCGCGCTGACAGAATGTGCCCACCTTAGCCGCGTCGCCCCCGTCAGGGCGGTGCGGGTCGTACTCGATCAGTGACAGGTCGAGGGGCTTCCACGGGATCTGGATGCCGAGCTTCTGCTCGGCCACCTTCGCCGCATCGCGCAGCACGCGGGCGCGGTCGAGATAGAGGTAGTCGTCCGTGGTCAGGTTCGTTACGTCGCGACCCGGCAGCGGGATCTTAGTGACAATATGGTTGAGCCTGCCGCGATGATCTTCCATCCACTTATAGGCAGCATCGTACTCGGCGTCGCCGAGGTTGAGCATGATGCCCTGCAAGACCTCCGGGTGCGGGCGCACGGTGACGTTGGAGTAGATGAGCGAGCCCCCACCGACGCCGCTCGCCGTGAGGATGTCAGCCTGCTTGAACATCGAGTATTGATACAGGCCGTCCTTGTTCGCCCCGCTGCGGATTGCGGCGAAGAAGTCCAGTAGCCCCTGCCTGTGGTTGGGCCGTGTCCAGTACTGCACGGGCTGCGGAGGGTCCTGTTCTTTAGCCCACACGGGAATGGGCTTGCGAGTGCTGGGCGGGGCCTTGCCGATTTTGGAGGGCGTCACCCACCAGGTGCCGCGCTCGAGCATCAGCACCTTCTTTCTCTTGGCGGCCAGCCGGGTGGCAGCGATAGTTCCTCCGAATCCGGTCCCTATGACAATCGCGTCGAAGTCCATAAGTCTCTCCTTAACCTGGCCCCTGCATAAAGGGGAAGCTCCATCAATGTCTGTAGCTAACGCAGAAGGATTGTTTTGTTGCTCAGATTAAGCTAATGGGCTGTTGAGGGACAGCAGTTGCTGTGATCCTTTAATCCACTAACTCACCATTTGTTATTGACGTAATCTCGGTCGCAGATAATGCAAACAACGCATAATCGTTATAGAAATAAAAGGCCGCCAAATTCCTTTCTTGAATCTCATAATTTCTCAAAAAGATTTTCAAGTTGCTCTTTGATTTAACACTCGTTACAATGAATTGCCTGTTACAATTATATGGAAAGCGAAATAGATCAGAATTGGATTCTCCTTATCCACCAGCTTCCGGCGAAGCCCACTAACCTTCGCGTCCGCACCTGGCGCAAGCTGCAGAAGCTCGGCGCGGTGGCGATCAAGAACTCCGTCTATGTGCTGCCGTTCAACGATAAAACCTATGAAGATTTCCAGTGGCTCAAACAGGAGATCGAAGCGGCGGGCGGGGAAGCGGCGGTATTCCAGGCAGGCGCGGTCGAAGACGCG
>DASTET010001031.1:0-4549 GCA_035709445.1 Blastocatellia bacterium
GTCCGTTTTCTCAAGAAAGAAGGGTATGGAAAGTTCGCCATCCTGAATGCTCAGGCGGTTCTCAGCGAAAACGGGCAGGCCATCAATCCCCCGAAAATAATAGACGGCGAGAAGCTCGCCTGGGATAAAGAGAAGTTTGCCAATCGCTGCGCGGGGTGCCACGCGACAGCAGTAGATTCCTCAGCTAAGACCTTCAGCGCATTCGGGCTCGATTGTTACGTCTGCCACGGCAACGTCGATGTGAATCACTCGAATGACACATCGCTCGTGCTGCTCTCGAAAAAACAGCGCAAAGACGCGAAAGTGATAACTTCGCTTTGCGCGCAGTGCCATCTGCGAGAGTCGAAATCGCGCTCGACGGGGCTGCCGTACCCGAATAACTTCATCGCCGGAGACAACCTGTTTCAGGACCTGGAAGTCGATTGGAGCAAGGCAGATGACGAGAAGCTGAACCCAGGCGACCGGCATGTGTGGCGCAACGTGCGCGACGTTGCGCTTTACGGCAACGAATCGATAACATGTTTGAGCTGTCATCAGGTCCACGGCAGTTCGAGCCAGAAACATCGGCGCGTGCTGCCCGCGGCGATCTGTTCCGAGTGCCACCAGGGCGAGGGGTTTAAGAACGTCAAACGCTATTCGGTCCACAGCAGCCTGTGCGAGTATTGAGGGTCGAGCATATGAAGCAACCTGTATGGAATTTCGAGCAAGAACCACCAAGCGAGCCGCTGGACGAGACGGGCGTCAACCTGCGCGCTTACTTCGACCGGATGGATGACGAGAAGATGAGAGGGTATGTCCCCTCATGGTCCGACAAGGAGGTCATGGAGTGGGACGGCAATTTCCGCGACGACGGGATGCTGATGCTGTTCTGCTGCGAGCGCGACGTCGATGTGGAGGAGTATCGCAGAGTCCTTGAAGAGTGCATAGACTACCGTGATCGTGTCAGAGACAAGCTGCTCAATTAATCTGCACAGAAATCGGACCGGAGTCTCTCAGGTGTATGATCTGATTGTCGGATGAACTTTGACAGAAGTCGAATCGTAGCTTTTTTCAGTGTCCTCGAAATGAGAGTAGCGGAGTCATAAATGTATTGTCCAAGATGCGGTCAACAGCAAGCTTCCGACAGCGTGCGGTTCTGTTCGCGTTGCGGCTTTCGTCTCGCCCTCGTCACCGAGTTGCTTTATAACGACGGCCTTCTTCCGGCAACCGACCCGTCTGCGCCCTCGGCGGGGCGCTCTGAGAAGCGCAGGCGCAGCAGGCAGGGCGTGAAGATGATGTTCATAAGCGGCGTCGTCTTCCCCGTATGTTTAGGATTTTCCATTCTGGCGGACACCCCCGGCCCGTTGCTCATCCCCTTCACGCTTTTTCTTGCAGGGCTTGCCTGGCTGCTCTACTTTCAGATTTTCGGAGATGACGTTGCGCCAGCTGAGGTTGAGCAGCCTCGACGTTTCAACGCGCCTCAGCAGAGAGTCTCCCTGCCTCCTTCGCAGGAGGCCCATATCATAGTCCCGGCCCCGCGCCGAGTAGATACGGCAGACATGGAGCAGCCGCCGTCGGTGACCGATCATACCACCAGGTTTTTCGAGGAGAAATGACAGGGCAGGCATAAGAGTTATCCTGTCTTCTGATGAAACCGGAAGAAGATAAGCAAAGACCTAAGGGCTCGCCGCGCGATCTGCTCAGACTTCTGGCGTATGCGAAGCCGTATCGCGTGCGGCTGGCGATTGCGCTCGTGAGCCTGTTGATTGCGAGCGGGCTTGCGCTCGCCTTTCCACAACTCGTGCGGATCATTATCGACGCGGCTTTTGTCGACCGCGATGCAACCCGCCTCAACCGGATGGCCCTTATGCTGATAGGGCTGTTCGCGGTCCAGGCGCTATTCAGCTTCCTGCGGACCTACCTGCTCTCATACACGGGCGAGCGCGTTGTAGCCGACGTGCGCGGAGAAGTCTACTCGCACCTTACTACTCTTCCGGTCTCGTTCTTCGCCGGGCGCAGGGTCGGAGAGCTTACAAGCCGCCTCGCATCGGACGTGAGCGTCATACAATCGGTCACGACCGGAAGCCTGACTGAACTGCTCCGGCAGAGCATCATCCTGGTGGGCGGGATCCTAATCATCTCGGTCACCAACCCGAGACTGACTCTTGTGATGCTCGCCATCATACCCGTCGTCATACTTTCGGCGCACTATTATGGCCGCAAGGTCCGGAAGATGAGCACGCAGGTCCAGGACCGCCTGGCCGAAGCGAACTCCGTCCTCGAAGAGTCGCTATCGGCCATTCGCATAGTTCAGTCGTTTGTGAGAGAGCAATACGAGCGAATCCGCTATAAGCAGAAGATCAAAGACGCGCTCGATATCGCCGTGCGCCGGTCGGTGGCAAGCGGCGGATTCGTCGCCTTCATCATACTCGTAGTCTACAGCGGCATCGTAATAGTCCTGTGGACCGGCAGCCGCATGGTCGTGAGCGGCCAGATGACCGCAGGCGAGTTGATAGCATTCGTGCTCTATACCTTTATCGTCGGCGGCTCCATCGGCGGAATGAGCGAGCTTTATGGTCAGTTCCAGAATGCTATAGGCGCGAGCCGGAGAGTCTTTGAGATACTCGATACCCGACCTGAAATCCGCGACCCGGAAAACGCAGAGCCGCTCCCGCACGCCCGGGGCCACGTCCGCATAGTAGATGTCGATTTCACCTATCCCGACGAGCGAAACCTCCCCGTCCTCAAAGGCGTGAGCATAGAGGCCCGGCCCGGAGAGGTGATCGCGCTCGTCGGCCCGAGCGGGGCAGGCAAGTCGACTCTGGTCTCGCTGCTTCCTCGATTCTACGATGTGACTTCCGGGACGATACTCGTAGACGGCTACGATGTCAGATCGGTGCGGCTCGATGATCTCAGAAACGCAATAGGCGTGGTCCCGCAGGAGACCACTCTCTTTGGCGGCACGATACGCGAGAACATCTCTTATGGAAAGCTCGACGCCACCGACGACGAGATAGAAGCGGCGGCGCGGGCCGCGCACGCGCACGAGTTCATAAAGGAGTTTCCCGACGGCTATGAGACCATTGTCGGAGAGCGAGGGGTGAAGCTTTCGGGCGGGCAGCGCCAGCGCATAGCCATCGCTCGCGCGCTGTTAAAAGACCCGGCGATCCTGATTCTCGACGAAGCCACAAGCTCGCTCGATTCCGAATCCGAGCGGCTGGTGCAGGACGCTCTCGATCTGCTTATGCAGGGGCGGACGACTTTCGTCATCGCCCACAGGCTATCGACCGTGCGCAGGGCCGACCGCATCATCGTGCTCGATGCTGGCTCAATAGTCGAAGAGGGCGACCACGAAGAGCTGCTTGCCGGGGGGGGGCTTTACAAACGGCTTTACGACACCCAGTTCCGCGACCTTCCTTCGCTTGCAAATCAGGCGTGACTATGCGCTCAGGAGGGCATCCTCACGGCGACGCCGCTTCCCGCATCCGTCTGCCGGTCGCCTTCGAGGGCGATCTGACCGCCTACGATCACGAATTCGATCCCTTCAGGGTACTGGCGTGACTGTTCAAAGGTCGCGCGGTCTGCCACGCGCTCCTCGTCAAACACGACCAGGTTGGCCCGCGCGCCGGTCTCTATCACGCCATACCCCCTCAGCCTGAATGTCTCCGCCGCAAGCCGGGTCATCTTTCGCACGGCCTCTTCGAGAGAGATCAAACTCTGCTCGCGGACGTACCGGCCCAGTATTCGCGGGTAAGTGCCGTAGGCCCTCGGGTGCGGTTTTCCGCCGAGCAACCCGTCGGTGCAGACGTTGACAAAGGGCTGCCGCATTATCTTTTTGACCACGTCTTCCGACTGGCTGAAAGATATCATCCCAACGCCCATCCGCTCTTCGAGCAACAGGTCGAATGCGAAATCGATCGCGCTCTCGTCGCTCACCCACTCTTCACCTTTGGATCTGATGGTTGCAGCCTCTAAAAGGTTCCTGCCCACATACCGGCTGTTGTTGCCCGAAGGTATATCGGAGATGATGATCCCTTCCGGGCCGGACCACTTCCAGAAGTTGTCCCAACGAGAGCGCGAGCGGTCGAGCATCGCTTCTTTCATGCGATGGCGTTCCTGCTGGCTGCGGAGCCGCTCAAGCGTGCGGTCGACTCCCCCGGCGTGCGCCCACGGAGGCAGTATAGCTCCGAGCATAGTCGAGCCGGCGATGTAAGGATACTGGTCGGCGGTGAGTCGAACTCCTTGAGATTGCGCGAGCTCGATCATTTCGAGCACGCGGTCCACCGAAGACCAGTTCTCGCGCCCGGCCGCCTTGAAATGCGATATGTGGACGCGGACGCCGGACGCCCGCCCGACTTCGATCATCTCTGCCACCGCGTCTTCGAGAAAGTCGCTCTCGCTCCGCATGTGGGCGACGAAGACGCCGTCGAACTCTCGGACCGCGCGCCCAAGCTCTATCAATTCCGATGTGTCCGCGAAACAGCAGGGCGGGTATATCAAGCCGGTCGAAATGCCTGCGGCCCCCTCTCGCATCGAAACGCGAATCAGCTCCTGCATTCTCGAAATCTCT
>DASTET010001032.1:0-3761 GCA_035709445.1 Blastocatellia bacterium
CGCTTTTACAAATTCCAGCCTGATCTCAACATGGAGAACGAGGACGTGCGGACGGAGATACGCCGCATAATAGGATACTGGATCGAGCTGGGTGTTGCCGGGTTTCGCGTGGACGCCGTCCCCTTCATCATCGAGACACAGGTTCCGGGGAAAAAGAAGCAGGAGCTTAAATTCGAATACCTCTCTGAGATGCGCGCGTTCCTTCAATGGCGGCGCGGCGACGCCATCCTTCTCGGCGAAGCGAATGTGCTCCCTGAAGAGAACCTCTTATACTTCGGGACAAAAGGCGACGGCATTCACATGATGTTTAACTTCTATGTGAACCAGCATCTGTTTTATGCGCTGGCGACCGCCGAAGTCGGACCGCTGGCCGACGCGCTACGCGCGACGAAGAAGCTCCCGCCGACCGCGCAGTGGGCGCAGTTCCTGCGAAATCATGACGAGCTCGATCTCGGTCGTTTAACCGACGAGCAGAGGTCGGAGGTGTTTGCAAGGTTCGGCCCTGAAAAGAACATGCAGCTTTATGACAGGGGGATCAGACGCCGCCTTGCACCGATGCTCGGCGATCAGCGCCAGCTTGAGCTTGCCTACAGCCTGCTCTTCTCGCTGCCGGGAACGCCCGTAATACGCTACGGCGACGAGATCGGTATGGGCGACGATCTCTCTCTAAAAGAGCGCGACGCGGTTCGCACGCCGATGCACTGGTCGGAAGAAGAGATGGCCGGTTTCTCGACCTCGGAGAAGACCGTGCACCCGGTAATCGACAAGGGGCCCTATAGCTTTGAGCAGGTCAATGTCGAAAAACAGAGGCGGGACCCGAACTCGCTGCTAAACTGGATGACCGACATGATAAGGCTTCGCAAAGAATGCCCCGAAATAGGATGGGGCGACTGGAAATTACTCGGCACAGGCTCTAAGAGCGTGCTCGCGATGCGATATGATTGGCGCGGCAATTCGCTGGTCGTGGTCCACAATTTTGATGACAGGCCGCACGAAGCTCGAATCAAACCCGGAACCGAAGGAGGAGAGACGCTGGTCAACCTGCTTCAGCAGGAGGAGTGCGCCGCCGACGCCAAGGGCATCCATAGAGTTCAGCTCGAAGCGTACGGCTATCGCTGGTACAGAGTGGGCGGCTTGAACTATATCCTTCGTCGCACAAGATCATGAGCAGGCATACCGGGCGCGAGCCCAGCAGTGAGATAGGCGATTGAATTCATTCGGCGATTGAGCGTATCAACAAGGCATGGAAAGAGAAAAACCGGAGACCGAAGATAAAGAAGAGCATCCCGCGCCCGATATAAAACACGAGCCCGAGCCGGATGCGGAGAACATCATGCCCGCAGAGGACAAACCGGGGACCCTGTAATCGAGGCTCTTTTTCGCAGCGAGTTGCTCGCCCGAAAAGCTCAGCGATACACGTTTGGCCGCACCGTCTGATCTCTTTTTCAATCCCCTGTCTCACAAATGGCATGCCGTATTGCATTTGAAAAGGCGGTGTGTTATAAGCTGTAGCCATGTTGAGAGCATGGCCCGCGCGAGATGATAAAAGCATCACCAGCCTGACAGTACCTCATATCTAAGGAGAGGACCAATGACAAATAAAGTGAATCCCATCCCCGAAGGCTATCGCAGCATTACGCTCTACCTGTGCGTCAACGGCGCGGCAAATGCGCTCGAATTCTACAAAAATGCGTTCGGCGCTACGGAGTTAATGCGCATGCAGGATCCCTCTGGTAAGATCGGCCATGCCGAGATAAAGATCGGCGACTCAAGGGTAATGCTTGCGGACGAGTTTCCTGAAATGGGCTTTCGCAGCCCACAATCGCTCGGCGGTTCGTGCGTGACCATACATCTCTACGTCGAGGACGTGGATGCAACGGTCAGCCAGGCCGTCTCGGCCGGCGCGAAGCTTGTAAAGCCGGTAGAGGACCAGTTCTACGGCGACCGGGCCGGCTCTCTGGAAGACCCTTTCGGACATTCCTGGTACGTGGCCACGCACAAGGAGGATGTTTCTCCTGAGGAGATAGAGAAGCGAGTTGCCGCCCTGCCTGGCGGGTGCGGATAGTTAAAAGGCTTATGACCGGGGGCGGGCGGCGGTTCACCTGAAACGAAATACTCACAGGGCGTTCTCCGGTCGCCCGCGCTCGATCAATTTACTATGGGGACTGAAAACCAGGAGTACACCGAGCGGCTGTTGCAAGCGGATGTGTGGTGGAAACGACTGCTCGACGCACAGAGGCCGTATCGCATCCACCTTCAACGCCTTGGTCTCGGATCAGTGCTCGACATCGGCTGCGGCGTTGGTCGTAACCTTGTCAACATCGGCGCAAGAGGTAAAAGCATAGGTGTCGATCACAACCCGCACTCTGTCGCCATTGCAAGATCGCGCGGCCTGCTGGCATTCACGCCCGAGGAGTTTCGCGCGTCTTCCTACGCCGAGCCATCGTCATTCGATTCGATCCTCTTATCGCACGTAGCCGAGCATATGAGCAGAAAAGAGGTCGTTTCGCTGATAAACGAATATATTCCTTATCTGCGCTTCAGGGGAAGAATTGTCATCATCACCCCTCAGGAGGCGGGCCACAGGTCCGATCCTACCCACGTCGAGTTTATGGATTTCGGAGCGGTAGCAGATATTTTCAAAGAAGCGGATTTGAGTCTGCTGCGCCAGTACTCTTTTCCATTTCCGAGGATATTCGGCAGGGTCTTCAAGTACAACGAGTTCGTCACTATAGGTCAGAAGGAATAGTAACAGCCATGCCGGGATTAAATGGACAGGATTTGCGGGATTAACAGAATGCTATAGTCAATCCTGTAAATCCTGTCTCTTTTCCGTGCCCCAATCTTCTATGGTTCGATTTAAAAGCAGGAGCATCTATAAGGTATGAAGATAGGATACACCATAATCGATTCTCATCTGGGTCGCCTGCTTGTGGCGGCGACCTCTCACGGCATTTGCGCCGTCAGCCTGGGCGATGACGATTACGGGCTTGAATCGGCCCTCGCCGCGGAGTATTCGGCCGCCGATATCAGCCGCGATGAAGCTCATCTCCTCGACCGGGTCAATCTGTTGCTGGACCATATAGACGGCGCGCGGCCCCGGCTCGATCTGCCGCTGGACCTGAAAGCGACTGCTTTTCAGCTCCGGGTATGGGAAGAGCTGCGAAAAATCCCCTACGGCGCGACACGCTCTTACCGAGAGGTCGCGGAAGCTATCGATCAGCCCGGAGCCGCCAGGGCGGTGGCGCGCGCCTGCGCCACAAACCCAGTCGCGATAGTCACGCCCTGCCATCGAGTAATACGCGGCGACGGCGGTCTTGGCGGGTATCGCTGGGGGATCGGCCGAAAACAGGCGCTGCTCGCCAGAGAGGCGGAGGCTCGCAGATGAGCCGGTTGTTAGGATCTCCGTTTTCAGATATGCTTTAACCTCTCGTAACTACTCAGCCGCCTTCAGGCGGCTTACCGAAGGCAGATCATGGCGCAGTATGCGCTTCGCGCTGCGCGGCCAGCGCTTTTAGCGCTGGTGCTATACGGCAGCGATAACCTCAGCGCGCTTGAGCGCGCTTACCTTGAAGAGTCTTTAGCCACAGTGCTAAAGATAAGGACGCTGAAGCGCCCTCAGCCGATTGGCTGACTTATAACCAGCCGTAAAACGGCTGGCCTATCTGCCTTCGGCAAGCCCGATAAATCGGGCTGAGTAGTTACAACCTCTCTGAGATCAGATACAGTCTGCCGGGAGGCTTTCGAACCAGGAAAAGGAG
>DASTET010001033.1:0-5943 GCA_035709445.1 Blastocatellia bacterium
ACCTCTACATGTCCAGGTTCACTCAGCAAATTCCCTGCCAGCCAATATCGCCGCCCGCTCAGACCGAGACGCAACATAGACTGAGGACGCTTCATCGCTTTGAGCTGGCACTGAAGAGAGATTCGTAATAAATGGTCGGTAGATAGCAAGACTCTCGGTTGCGACAAAACCAGCGTGCGGAGAAAAAGAGGTCTACAATCCCTACGACTACTCCTGAACCCTGAAGCCCAGGAGTAGTCGCTCAATATCATTCCGAGGCTACGGCATAGCGGTGTCCTTCAGAGTCACTTATGCCACTACCGGTCTCCGAATGAAATCTATGACCCAACGGGCAGGTAAACCATACCGAATCTTCGGTGCTGGCCACCCGTCGGAGGGGGTTAAAGCACTTTGGGCATTTCATAGCTGTGATTGTAGCACAACTCCGCGAATTTGTGTCTTTTTTCTTCTACTGCGTAAGTTCTTCTAACTCAAATAGTTTAATGGCAAGGTTAGATGCTCGAACCGTTAAAAGCAGCGGTTCATAAAAGATAACGACTTGTCAGAGAAGTTGGCGGGAGCACAGAGAGATTAAAGATTCTTCTCTGTGGATCGCTGCATTGCCTGTGGTGATCTTGGTTCTAATCGCCAAGAAATCTCGTTTCAAGGCGGGGCTGAATGAGCTAAAGCTCGCCGAATGAGGGATCGCCGTGACCGGGTAGATGGAAGCCTGCTCACTCCCCCGATGACTGGAAATCGATGATGTCTTTAAAGGGCATATGAGAGTTCCCGAAGTCTGGCCGGTAGTAGTCTGAGGCCGAATCGAAATCCTGCATCCAGCCTTCTTCCATCCCGAGAGATTCCATGTGACCGATGGCCTCGCACCATTCTCCCCATCTTATCTTGCGTGAGATGAGCGGGTATCTTTCGAGACATACCTTGTTGGTGGGAAAATACTGGGCCATGAGGCTTACGGCCACTCTGGGCGAAAGCTCTTCTCGTATCCACCGGAGCGAGTCGGCTATTCCTGCGATGTCGTTGGGAAGCACGAGCAGCCGGATGACCAGCCCGCGTTTGAGCAGGCCGTCCTCCCCATAAACGAGCGTATCACCCACCTGCGAGTACATCTCCTTGATCGAGGCCCGGGCATAATCGACATACTCTGTGACTTTGGAGTACTCTTGCCCGGCAGGGTTATCGCTATACTTGAGGTCCGGCAGATATATATCGACTATGCCGTCGAGCAGCCTGAGCACTTCGACCGAATCGTAGGCGTTGGTGTTATAGACGATGGGGAGCGAAAGACCGCGCCGCGCCGCGATCAGAAGCGACCTGGCCAGTTGAGGCGCGAAATGCGTGGGCGAGACCCAGTTGATGTTATGGCATCCCTGATCCTGAAGCTCAAGAAAGATCTCTGCCAGCCGTTCGAAGGACACTTCATTCTTGCGCTGCTGTTTGAAGGTCTGGCTGATCTGGTAGTTCTGGCAGTAGACGCACCTCAGGTTACACAGCCCCAGAAAGACGTTGCCCGCCCCGCGCGTGCCGACCAGCGCAGGCTCTTCGCCGAAGTGCGGGGTATAGGCTGAAACTACGGGGAGCAGCCCCGAGTAACACGCCGCGACCTTGTCCTTCAGCCGGTCCACATCGCAGTCACGCGGGCAGACGCGGCAGCTTGCCAGCATGCTCATCAACCGCTCGACGCGCGCATCCATCTCGCCCGTCTCAAGCAGCTTGAGGTAAGAAGCTTTCTGCACGGGGATAATTCTACAGCGCGGCTGCCGGGGCTTCAAAATGAAAAGGGGTCGGTGATCGCTCTGCTATCGAGAAAGTTACGAGACCGGAACGAGGCTATCGAACCGATCTCGTCTCTTTACTCAGGCGGCGTGTCGCCTGCACGGGCTGGATAATGGGTCTATTTCTTTGGACCGCACACGGTAGTATTATCGCGGAGGTTGAGGTCGGTGATGAACTCCTGCATCGTGGGCGCGCCGGTCTGCGTCTTTGTGGATAACGCAAAGACTTCGATGACCGCCTTGCCCTGCATCTCGCAGACGTTCAGCGAGGCCAGCACCCTGCGGTCGGTCTTCAGGTCTTCGAAGTAGATGTTGCAGCCGTCTATCTTCACAATCCCCATTCCGCTCATCGCAAAGCCGTCTTCGCAGTGAATGAACTTGTAAGCACCGTAATCGATGTTGAGCAAAAGAAAGCTGCCGTCAGCATCGTTCTGTATGATGACCTCTCCGACAGGCTGAGGTTCGGGCGGCGCAGGCAGCGCCTCCGGCGTCTTATATACGCAATCCTTCAGATTGTCGCTCATATTGGGGTCACTCCAATACTCTTCCATCGGCATTGGAATATAAACGGTCGCCGACTCAGGTAGCTTGTACATCTCCACGGCGGACTTGCCTTCCTGCGTGCACAGGTTGACGGAAATGAGCACCCTGTAGCCTTCCCTCAGATCGGTAAGATAGATGTTGCAGCCGTCTATTTTCACCTGGCCGATGCTCTCTATCGTATAGCCGTCATATTTGCAGATCACGCATTTGTAAGCCCCGGTCGACGGCTGGAACTGAATGAACCCTGCGCCGCCAGCGTCCTCCACAACTATGTCTGGATATTGGGGTACAGGCGGGCCTATGGGGCCGGATTTCTTTTTCTGTGCATTGACTGACATACCTGCAAGCACAACCATTACTGCGATCAACAAGCTAAGTTTTCGCATAAAGCCTCCCTTCACGGGAGGGATAAGCGCGACCCTCCCGGTCCATTTATTTGTTATTATCGTAGAGAGCCTAACCCCCCACCCTGTTGATCGCTTTTTTACACGGCCCTCATCTTTGCACTATAAAACCTGCGCCGGAGAAAAGATGTGCCACCTGTCACCTCCTGTAGTGACAACTGTCACAAATTCCGGTCGGCAGCATTGCTACGTGTTCAGGAGATATCTGACAGCAGCTCGGATTGAGCGAGCCAGGGTACCCGGGGCCCTTTAATCCAATTGATCTATTCCACCTGCCATCAGATAAGAGCGCGGGCGGAAAGGAAAAATACGTGAAAGGGCGGCGATGAGGGATTTTTTTGAGCGGCGGGGCGGTTGACAGTCCCCGCGTCCTGCTTATAAGCTCACCGCATAGTACGGGATTTTTCGTTTACTCAGGTTCGATAAACTAGAAGGAACTACCGATGGGGCGCGCCCGATTCGAGGGTTTCTCGGCAGGGCTATTTCAGTTCTTTAGCGGCCTGGCCGAGAACAACAGCAAACAATGGTTTGACGAGCACCGCCGCCAGTACGAGACCGACGTGCTTGGCGTGGTCAAGGCATTTGTGGCAGACCTCGGCCCCATTATGCTTATGCTCAACCGTGAGCTTGAGACCGAGCCCAGGGTCGGGCGGACCGTGAGCCGTATAAATAACGACCTGCGGTTTCATAAAAACCGCTCCCCCTACCGCCCTTTTCTCTATGCAAGCTTTCCGCGCCGAGGCAAGAAATGGTCGTCCGAAGCGCTGCTATACGCGGGCATATACCGGCACGGCGTCTCCATAGGCTTTTATCCGGGCGGCTATCGCCAGCTTCGAACCGGCCCGGTGCAGGAAGGGATAAAAAAGAACCTGCGACTCTTTCAGCGATATCTCGACGAGCGTCGGGTCGCCGAAATCTACTGGGAGCTGGCAGGAGGCGAAGGGGTCGAGGTTACGAAATGGCCGCTGCCGAAGTCCGCTCGCCGGTGGGTGAATCTCGACAGCTTCACCGTGGGTGAGTACTTTCCGGCATCCGACCCGGCGCTCGCCCGCCGCTCGTTCCTCGACCGCGCGCAAAAGGTAATGCTCGACCTTTACCCGCTGTGGCTCTTTGCTACAAGCGACGATCTGAAAGACGATCTCGACCTCTACCGCGAGAATGTTCAATCGCTGGCTCGCCCGCTCACAAAGGTTGCAGGCTGACGTGCAATCACTTCTCACGCCCTCGCCGACTCTGTCTCTTGCAACGTGTCTCCTCTCTGCTCCATCTATAAAATATGGGGAAAACGACGGCGAGGCTTGCGCCCGGCATATGCGTTGCTCAAAACTCTTATAACGACGGGCAAAAAGCTTTCGTCTTTCAGGAGACCGTCAGATGATCAATAAAGATAGATCAAAGCGGATCGCGGCAGCGGCAGCCGGAGCGGCCCTTGCCTATTACGGGTTCAAAAAGGGAGGCGCCGGAGGCATGGTCATGGGCGTTATGGGCGCCGGGCTCGCCACCTCGAATCTCAGGTCTGCCACCGGCATCCCCGCCCGTCTGGCCGACGAGGCGCGCCAGGTCGTGGAAGTAAAGGCTTCCCCTAAAGTGGCCTTCGATGTCTGGTCCCAGTTCGAAAACTTTCCTCGCTTCATGCAAAACGTCATCGAAGTCAATAAGACCGGCGAGCGCGCCTGGCGTCTTGCGTACAGATCGCCGTTCGGCCAGCGCGTCGAAGGCAAGATAGAACTGATCGCGATTCATCCCGAGAGGTATATCGCCTGGCGCATGACCTCTCCCGGTCTCTCCGGTCGGGGCGAAGTCCGGTTCGAGCCTGCGCCCGGAGGCGCTCGCGTGATGGCGGTCATCGAGCGCGAGCAGTCTGGCGGGCCGATAAGCGAGATGCTCGCGGCGGTCACAGGAAAGAGCCCGAAAGCCGCTCTCAAAGCCGACCTGAAACGTTTCAAAAAGCTGGTAGAAGATTCTGTCACCGCATAAGACGTGCGCTCATGGAAAAAGACGCGGCAAAGCCATCTCATCAAAAGAGGCAGGAAGAGATTTATCTCGATGATGAGGACGTGCTGGCGCGGGTGCTGGGGCTTGCCGAGGGAGACTATCTTTGCATCACGGTCAACAGCTCCTGGCCTGAAAAGGGCCTGCTCGAAGGCGACATCATATTATTCAAATCGAATGAAACGCCCGGCGCGGGTGATGTGGTATTGATTGAAGAAGAAGGCCAGGTGAGGCTGGGTCTGGTTTCAAGACCGGGCTTTCTCGACACGGTCTATGGCCGCCGCCCGCTTGAAGCATCAGAACGAATAGTCGCGGTAGGCAGCGCGCTCACCCGAAGGCTGGGGGAAAAGGGTATTGATTCGCCGTAACGGGCTGAGGCGTTAAGCCCCGAATGGTCGGGCCTTGCCCGGCTCAGCAATTCGGGAACCACCTCTTATTTCTCCGTTCCTTTATGTGTCGTATGACCTCTTTTGTCCACCGTCCGCGCGACTGGCTGCTGGGAGTCGACATAAACGAGTCGGTATCGCTTGAGTGACCCACGCCGAACAGGTGGGCTATCTCGTGCTTTATGACCGTCAGCAGCGCAGGATTCCCGGCCCGGTCTGTTTTGGCCGCGCGCCCTCCCACATCGTAGATGATGATGTGCCCGTAATACGGATGGCTCGCGCCAGCGAGATAATTCTTAGCTTCGCTATCGGCGGTCAGATTATGCTCGCTGCGGCCGCTCCGGTTTGAGAAGATGATTCTGATCTCTCCCCTGGTCTCCATCCGGCTAAGCAAGAATGCCTGATCGATGGGATGTAAGGTCAGGTCTCCGGAGTAGGGAAGATACTCCACCACCTTTAGTTCTATATTGACCTTCTCTTCGTACTCGGCCGATGCGGCAGAGAACATCTCAAGCAGCATCTCCTTTGGCGCAGGCGTGGCCTCGTCGTTTAACACGCTTACTGTGATCACCCTTCTGTGGTTGTGGGCCGCAGCTTTATTCTTTGAGCAGGGCGTGCTGGTCAGCGCCGATACGGGAGCTATTATGATCACTGCCAAAAGACTAAGTGTGGGAACAAGTCTCTTACTAATACAGATGACACACAGGTATTTCATAGTCATCTCTCATCTGGCTTGCTGCGGAAAATCACTCCTGGATGAGAATATTTGTCCGGTCAGATGGGGGGAATCTGACTGTAGCAAGCGCCCCCTTAGCAAATAAGCGCTACGTTAAAGAAGTGAGCAAC
>DASTET010001034.1:0-4942 GCA_035709445.1 Blastocatellia bacterium
CCAGGTATGTTGCTCGACGTTAGACAGCGCGACCGGCCGCGGCGGATTGCCATCGATCAGGTAGCGATAGCGCGAAAGCAACCGCGTCTGATGGACCAGCAAGCCATGCTCTTTGCCGTCGTCGATGAAGCCATCCCGGTCGGTGGCAAGCACGGTGCGGCTTTGACTGACATAGAGGGTGTCATCGCGCGGGCGCAAGCGAATCAGTTGGTCTCTCACCATTTAATCTGTATGCCTCCTATTTCCTTTCCGATCATCTGGTTGAAATCGCAATCATAAAGTCGCCCCAGCCAGTCCACGCTGACCAGAGTTCGACACATCAGCCCATCGACCGCCCTCGGGTTGAATGCCTCCACGAGCTTTCGCATGTACCTGTCTTCGTTGCCTGAGCGGCGCAGGTAATCAAGGAACCGATTGATAGGCATGTTGGTGATCGTGTAAAGGCGGTTAAACGAGACGCCATACCGAGCCATCATCTCGCGCTTGAAATCCGCCTCGATTGAAGCCTGCGGAGGCGGCAGAAATGCCCCGACAGGATTATATATCAGATTGAGGACGAGACCGCTCCTTTCGACGCCATAACCGACGCCATTCAGACGCTGCAATGCTTCGATTGACCTCTGAAAGACGCCGCGCCCGCACTGGCTGTCTCCGATGTAGCCGACGATGGTCTGATTCCCGCCTTTTACTTTTACGGCTTTTCCGGCGCAAGGATTGCAGAGGTTCTGTGCTTTCTTGGCGCAGGGATTACAGGGATTTTGCGGGCCCGCCACAACGGTGGCTGCCGCTAACAAGATCGCTGCGATGATCGCTGACAGTCTCTTCATGGCTTCTTCTGCTGAAGTTGAAATTGTTTTCGTTTACCATTAGAGATAATCGAGACAGGCAGGCTTCTATTCCGCGCCGAGATAAATAAAATTCCATTTGCACCGCCTGATCGACCGCAAGGTCTACGTCCCGCCTCGCAAGGGCTGCATTGTAATCGCTTTTTACTTCGATCATTCTCAACTCCTTCTATTGCTCTCCCCGCTCGTTAGCAGAGAATCAAACACATCCTTAGTTACGCTCCTGCATGCGTCAGGCTGCCGGCTTATGCTTTCGGAAGGTAAAGACCTTCTCCTGGGCATTGCCCTCCGTCGATTTGGAGGCGCCGGCAAGCAGCTCGGTCAATTCCCGCACCCGGATGTCCTCAATATCCAAGACCTTTTCAATAATCCGCTCAGCCGACTCGTAGCCTATCTGAAACACTGTAAGATCCTTAAACTTCTCAACCGCCCTCTCCCATGCCATAGGTCGCGTAAAGTATCCTTCGTAATCGAGCTTCTCTTTGACTAGTATTTGTCCGTCACGCAAACATATCCGTACTCGCGCGGGCATTTCTTCCGGGAAGCGGCGACTGAAATCGCTGTCGGCCCGAACCACCACCTTGCGCATGAGGCTCTGCACGTCTTCTTTAAGAATCCGTTCAGTCTTATGCTGCCGAGGGCTCACCTCTCCATCCAGCAGTGCCACCGCCAGCAGATAAGGCAGGCTGCGATAGGCTTCCTTCCTGGTGCGCACTCCATGGAGGGTTCCTTTCGCGTTAGCGCCGAGAAGGTGATAGGCGACATCGAACGTATCCAGCTCTATCCGCTCAATCTGATCGGGGTGGCACGGTCGCCTCTCTCTAAGATGCAGGATGGCTTCAACCGCCGACTGTGAATAAATCTCGGCATTGAATTTCTTTATTACGGTGCGCCGCACCGTCTCCAAATCCTCCTCGCCCCAATCGATCTCAAAATCAGGTGTGACAGATTCCAATAGGCGTGTACTGGCCTCAAATGCTTCGCTGGTATCAGTGATACTGCTTATTGCGAACAAGACAGCCTGAGCCATTGAGAACGGTGAGTATGAATAGAGGTTATCCTTATACCGAGGCGACCCGCTTACACGGGGAACCTGCGCCGCAGTATTAGCTGCAATGGTTGCTGCAATGGCGTTTGCGGTTTGCTCCCGATTGAGCTTCAGCGCTTTGGCTACACCTGCCGCGATTGCGTAGGAAGCGAGTGTGCTGTGACCGACGGCACCCTCGACCAAATGTGAAACCTCACAAAGCCGGCATTGCACCTGATAGGCGACTGCAACGGCCGTGAGGAACTCCTTTCCTGATAAGCTTCGGTACTCGCTCGCGGCAAGAACCGCCGGTAAGGTGTCACTCGGATTGCACAACGCCTTGCCGGATAGAAAGCTGTCGTTAAAACCCAGGTGCTGCGTCAGCGCCCCGTTGTAGAGCGCAGCCCGATCGGGAGACGTCATCCCATCTCCGATCAATGTTGCGAGCGGCCTTCCTCCGAATCTCTCTATCTGATTTCGGAGCCTTCGCATAGGCTCAAAGCCGACCGCGCCTATGGCGCAGGCCAGCCAATCCAATACTCTCACTTTGATCTGACGCCGGGCCTCTGGAGACAGGTCTTCATATGAAGCCCTTGTCACAAATGCTGAAAGCTGCTCAACCATGTTTTCCATTTTCATTCTGAATACCGGTTGCTCAACTAGCCGCCTGGCAATTGGCTGTAAAGCTCGCTTTTTGGGCTACCGACCTGAGCGGACGCGCGATCAGAACGGGACACGCCGCCTGGCGCAGAATTCTGTCTGTATTTGACCCGAAGAGCGCCCACAGCCCAAACCCGGCGCCGCTCGCGCCTATACAGATCAAGTCAATCTCATTCTCCCGCGCGTAAGCGAGGATCTCACGATAAGGCAGCCCCTGGCTCACCACCTGTTTGACTTCGCTCCACAGGTGAGCCTCGGCCGGCACCGCGTTGTGAAGGAGCTTCGCCGTCGCGTGAAATACTCTTTCAGGAGTGGCCAGCGCCATGTCGGCCTCTTGAGAGACGGCTTTCGGGACCGGAGATAGAACGTGTATCAGGTGAAGCTCCGATTGAAACTCCTGCGCAAGCGAGAGCCCGTAAGTGAGCGCCAGCTCCGAATCACCTGAAAAGTCATAGGCGACCAGTATCCGTTTGAAGCCGATCCCGCCTGTTGGTGTGGCGTCCGCCAGATGTCTCTGCGGTGTGATCAGGACGGGACATGGCGCGGTGCGGGAGATCGCTTCGGCAGTAGAGTCCAGCAGTGTCGCCGCGCGCTGGTCTTTGCGCGAGTGCGTCACTACCAGGTCAATCCGCTGCTCGGCGGCCACTCGCGCAACTTCAGTGGCTGTGTCTCCTTCAACCGAAATAGATTTCCAATCCAAAGGAGCAGCCGTGTCGGTATTGATTTTCGCCATCATTTCGCCGAACAGCCGCCGGGCGTCCTCTGACGCGACATATGCGGGCTGCGAGCCTGTCGTACTACAAAGTAAAAGCTTCGCGCCGTAGGACCGCGCCAATGCTACCGCATACTCAAACGCATCGTTGGAGGGCGGAGACGGGTCCGTCGGATAGAGTATCCGCTCAATGTTTATTCGCTCGTTCTTAGCCATAATACTTTCCCGTGTTGCTTCGAATTAATCTGTTTCCAACCATGTCTTGAGCAACGAACGTGCCGCTTCGTATCTATTAGATTTCGAGGCTGCATGGGTGGCGGGTGTAAAATTACAGCCAGCAGGCAGTAGAATATTTCACAGCAATTCCTGTTCTATATGCTATCAGTATTCGTTTCGTTCTCATGACAGTCCTTTTTCATCCCTCTCGAATCGACAGAGGTGCAAGCTGCATACCGATACTGAGCAGGCGTTTGTGCGCGCGTCGGGCTGGAGTTATAGAAAAGCGCTTCGCTTTATAGCCCGCAAGTGCGAGATTTCGGACACCCGATGGCATATTATTGACACTGCTTATCGCGCGTCTGTCCATTTGCGCGAAAAGTCTACAATTAAAACCGGCATCAGACTTGCACTAATAATACTCGTGCGAAAGGCCTTGAGCAGGTGAATCGGATAGCTTCACAACATCGAAGGGGAGAGACTGATGATTAACAACTCTATCTCTGGATCACTCTCAGAAGAGATGATAGACGCGATACTGGGAGACTCTTTTCCCGCGAGTGACCCGCCGCCGTGGACATTGGGTCGCGAGAATCAATCGTGTTCGGGATGCGCTGATGATTCGCCGATTATGCCGCTCAAGATGGACATACTGGCAATTCCCAGAAACCATAAGCACTGTTGGGGCGTGTATCACATTCGCGCTTCGGATGACCGGATGATTCAGATCTGCTACGAATGCGGGGCAGAGCGGGAGTCCAAAATCGACAGCAGACGCAGATTCAGCCCGAGGTGTGTGAGTTAGAGCAGCGCTGTAGGACAATGATCGATCCGTCGCCTTTGTGATAACTTGCGACTTGTACCCGGTTGCCACTCTTTCGATCACGCGGAGCGAGATATGACGCCAACTCAACATCTAATAGCGACTCAGGCTCAGAGGCTGATCCCTGAAGTGGCGGAACTGTACGAACGGGCGCTGAGGCTTGAACAGGAACACAGTGCCGGGTTAAAGCGGGTTGCGGTGGGATACCATGACAGCGCCCGCAACCTTTTGCACTATCTGGCCATCAGGCAGGTTGACATCCGCCAGATCCAGATGGCGCTGGCCGCCATCGGGCTGAGCTCACTGGGGCGGATGGAGGCGCATACGCTCAACACTCTGCACGCCGTGCTCTTCGCGCTTCATCGCATCGCCGGTCAGGACTGGAAGCCGAAAGTTTCGCCCCCGGTTAATCTTGACACCGGCCAGATGCTGCTCGCGCGGCACGCGAAAGCCCTGCTCGGCTTACCCGCCGGCAAACGTTCGGTGCGGATTATGGTCACGATGCCGACCGAAGCGGCGACCAATCCGAGGTTAGTACGTGATCTGCTCGCAGCCGGGATGGATGTGATGCGCATCAACTGCGCTCACGACGACCCGGAGGTCTGGGCTGCAATGGTAGACAACCTCCGCCGAGCGCAACGCCAGTTGGGGCGGGAATG
>DASTET010001035.1:0-4187 GCA_035709445.1 Blastocatellia bacterium
ATCACTGCGGCGATAATATTCTTTTTGACGGCGTTCCTGTTCTCGATACCGGGTCTGTTTGAACAGAGATCGGTTGCCGAAGGCGTAACGCCCGCACCCGCGACGGCGCCGGTTGAGCAGGCGCCGACGCCCGCTCCGGCTGAACAGAGCACGGAGCAGGCGGCTCCCGCTCAGCCCGGCGAGCAGAAACCGCCTGAGGGTCAATCGAAGCAGGAGAACAAGTAAGATTGACCGCCGTTGAGAGATTGACAATTTAGCCTGCCCGACGTGCCGAAGTGGTGGAATTGGTAGACACGTACGTTTGAGGGGCGTATGGGGCGACCCGTGGGGGTTCGAGTCCCCCCTTCGGCACCAATCACCTCTAACTGTTGATTCTTATAAATAGAGCAGATAGGCCGCAAAGCCCGTCAATTCGAGGTTTTTGCGGCCTTTTTCTTTTGTCCGGCTTGTCCGGTTTGTCCATCCTGGCCGTCTTGCACGGCCAAATTACTGCCAAAATCCGTGGCCGCTTCGACCGCTTCGCGACGGCTCCGGGCGGTTGACCGGGCATAATGTTTGGCCATAGTCTCAGGCGAGTGGCCGAGCACGTCGCCCACGGCGCGGGGCTGGTGCCCGGCTTCGAGCATGTTGTTTTCTGCGGTCCTTCTGGCGTCGTTGAATACCAATCTACCGTCTCCATCTAAACCATACGGAACCTTCGCCCGCTCGCAGGCAGTCATAAAAGCCGGCCTGTGGTCGGCTAGAGGCTTATCTGGATTTCTACCAGGGAAGAGACAATCTCCCCTTGCTGCCTCGTATCGGTGCCTGAGGATATCGAAAGCCTCGTCGACGAGGGGGATCTCCCTGGTCTTCGCCGTGCGCCGGACAGACATGCCTTTCTTGCTGGTCATGATAATTATTCGCCTCGTGAAACCGATTTGAGATTTCCTGAGTCGCCTCACTTCGCCAGCGCGCATACCCGTAAGCAGCGCGACCTCGAACATATCGGCCACGGCGAATCGGCCTGTAATGTGATCCTGCTTTTCTCCCTTTCGTCGAGGGGCGCGCAGCTCCTGGAGGATCGCTGTGATCTGATCTGCGGTCCAGGTCTGCCTCCGCCCGTCCGAAGGCTCTTCAAGCCATGCGCCTTTCGGCGGCTGCCAATCTTCGAGCGCGGCGTAATATCTTTTTGCTGCGCTCAGACAGCCCTTGATCTCGTTCATCTCTCGGTTTATGGTCTGCGGCTTTGGCGGGTCGTTTCCTTTGTAGCCGTGCGCGAGGCGATGGCTTGCGTACTCCTGAAGGTCGGCGGTCTTGATCGATTCGACCAGGCGATCAGCTCCGACGAGATCGGCGAATCGGTTTAAAACGGTCTCTGCGCGCTTCCAGTTCGTCTTGTCGCGGCCCTTTGCCTTCATCGTATCGAGATGCTTCTCTATGAGGTCGCGGAGCTTTACGCGCGATTGGAGTGGGAGATCGAACCGGCGCCGGACGTGATCGCCGAGTATCGCCTCCTCGACGTCGCGTGCCAGCTTGAAAGATTCAAAGGTCTGGCGGATGCGGGGCAGGCCAGCCCGGTTTATGGAGAGGCGATACCCGTAGCCGGATTTGAAGCGTTTGGATTTTACTCTCTTAATCGGCATTGTTCGATCAGCCTGTTCAGCCTCGGGGCAGGCAAGACAATCCTACTTGATCCCGAGCGACTCCTTTATGGCCGCCGCTGCTACGGTCGTGCCTATCTTTGTCGCAACGTCTAACACCCATTTGCCTGTTTTTGACAGGTATTCCAGCGCCTTCGACCCCTGGCCGTTTTTTGCCTCGACCTCTGCCGACGCGACTGCCCCGATTTGGCTATACTCTTCAGGCTCTTTCGCCTCTTTCAGCAAGGCTTCCCTGAGCTTAGCAAGATCATCTGCCAGCTGTGCGGGACTAACGTCGCCGCTCATCTGATTCCATATTTGGTTAAAGTTCATATCATGTGCATGCGAGTGAGGTCCAACAGCTCCCGCTTGCCCCACGTTGTACTTATCTCCCATCGTGAATTCTCCTATCCTAAAGTTAAAATCCTGTTTTGGCGGCCCAGAGTGAGTTGTACTCTTGACCAGTTGTAATACCTGATTATAAGCCTCCGAGCTGGGTTGCGTCGTAGGAACCTTGGACCGAAGAGTCTCAAATCTCTGCTTGAACGGTTCGAGATAATTCTCAGTCTCCCTTGCGATGTGGAATATTCGCACCCTGGTGAGTTTCGCAGTTTCGTCAAAGTTCTTTGTGAATATTGTTAGCGTATTGTCGATCGAGGTACGAAATTTCACGAGAAGAGTAAGATATTCATTATAGAGACGGTTTGAGACATATCTTTTGTATTTATCCGGCGGGCTCGTCAACACAACCTTCAGGGCTGCGAGGTCGTAATCCATTTTGTGCTTTAACAGGTTTATCAGGGCTTCCGTTGTGTTATCTACGACCTCCGGGAGTGAATTATCGGAGAAGTGTATACTCTGCTGCTCGAGATCAATTCCCCCGTCCTTGCACTCTTCAATCGTCTTTTCTTTCTTTTCATGATAGAGAATATCCGAAAACTCCCAGCGAATAGAATCGACTTCAGATTGAGTCAGTTGTTCAGGATCATAATAATTTTCTAAGCCGAACTGGTGAATGGGACTCATGGCCAGAGTGTCAGGGTGTTCGCCGAGCGAGCAGTATTTAGCGTACTGAAGAACCCTCAGAACCATATGAATATCTTCTTCATCTAACTGTCCAATCAAATCTCTGGTACTAGGATCGGGCCAGTACTTCTTCGCATCGATAATAGGATTGGCCGCTATCTCATAGAAAGTATCGCTGACCACTGAATGGTCCAACTCGCTGTGTTGGGTGCACAATGCTGCGCGCTCATCTTCTCCCAAACATGAATAGACCTGCTAAATAAGAATAGCATCCTGATAAAGACAGTCAATGATAGGTGTCTCTAAATCATAAATCATCTACACAGATTATCGTCAGGTGGCGGCTAGTCCCCGCTGTCAAAGGCCCAGAGCTGGCAGCAGGTGCGACAGCGCTTCACGTGGTAGCACATCCCGTAATGAGGGATCTTCAACCGCCGGCACTCCTCCTGACTGAGCTCCTCCCAATCGTGGCGGCAGCCGAAGCGGAAATATCTCAGGCAGTCCTTACCGTCCGCGCTCCGGCTGCGCGCTTCCCATACTTCAACTTCATCGAGGCCGGCTGGCCGGACCAGAGATATGAAATGGCCTGGAAGATAGAGCACATCTCAGGAGAGTGAAGGAGATTTATGATTAAGAATGTCATTACCCGATTCATATGCGGTGTGCTCACTGTCGCCGCTCTTGCTACTCAGCAAACCGTCACTGGAGATCGCCGAACCATTTCGCCCATCGAGATCAATCTCGTACAGCTCCGTCCGGCGGCAGCGAGAGTTACGGTCCTATACCGAAACGTGACCTTGGAGCAGCCTAGGCCGAGAGTCTATTTCCTAACCGTTGACTACTACGTTCCAGGCAAGGGCCCGCGCCCGGTCGTGAGGAGATTTGAAAAGCTCGGCGTCCTGTCGGCGGTTACGGTCGAGGCTGACATCAAGCTGGACCCAGCCGAAGGCGCTCATCTGATTCTTGCGACGATGACCGACATTACGAGGCCAGGCGCTCCGGTTCTTGTTTATCTAATCCATTCTTTTATCCCGGAAAGCACTGAATTTTAATAGACGCATGAGCTTTCCAAGGAGTCTACACTTCTGTCTTCCAGTAGGAGCGTGGGTACTAAATGGGACAGCAACCGCTCCTGTATCAGTACACTGGCCCTTTCGGCATTTACCGGTTTGGAGAATAGGTAACCCTGGCCGTATTCGCATTTTAGAGTACAGAGTTCTTCCAGTTGTTCTTCCGTTTCTACCCCTTCTGCGACTACATTCATCCCTAAGTGCTTGGCCAGTGAGATAATCGTACTTACAATCTCTGAGCATTCTCCAGGCTTGCCCATGCTGGCGGTAAAAGATCTGTCAATCTTCAATGTGTTTACGGGGAATCTATGTAGATAGCTCAAGGATGAGTACCCTGTCCCGAAATCATCAATACTTAAATTTATACCGAGGAATCGCAGTTCCCTGAGTATCCCCCCTGCGGCTAAAGCGTCCTCCATCACCACACTTTCTGTAATTTCCAAGTTCAGGTGACAAGGATCAAAACCAGTCT
>DASTET010001036.1:0-3306 GCA_035709445.1 Blastocatellia bacterium
CACCCTCCGCCCATTGCTTCAACCAGCCGTATTGCACAGGGGTTATCGCAAGCCATTTTCTCGGATTCCCGGGAGGGACCGGCAGATTCATCGCGTCTCCATAAAGCGGGGGCAAACCGTCCGGCTCCTCCTTCTCAAAACCCGGACTCCTGAACCTCCTGAAAAGGCTCTGCCTCGCCTCCCTGTTTTTCTCGCTCTTGTCTGCCAGCCTTTCGAGGTTCTCCGGGTCCAGAAGATAGTCCGGCGAGCCCCATCCGTATTCGAGATAGAACCCCGCATTGACCCACTGGAGATTTGAAAAAGCCTCAAATAAGGGATAGATGTGCCTGGCAAAGGAGGGCCTGACAGGCGGCGTGAGCCACTCTTTATCTACGGCCACCTGATACAGAAGATCATAGAGGGTGAGCACGCTCCTGATGCCGGGGGCATAATCGGGAGGGCCGACGATCACCCACGCGGGCGTCACTTCAACGCTTCTCCCGTCGATGGCCACCCTGGCCGTCACGGGGCCATCCGAGTTGTCATCGTACCATTCTTCATTATCGAAGCTCGCGATAGGTTTGCCAGAGACCGACGCGGACCGTCCCAGCCCGCCAAATACGAGCAGGCGACCCTTCGAGTCTGTCCGGATTTCGCCAAGCGGGACCTCGGTTCCTAGAAACCTGCCTCCGTCAAATCGCGCAACGGCCTCGCAGCCGCTGACCGAGCGCGGTCCGGGGTCGATTATCAGGTCTGCGCGATCACCCGCATAAGAAGGATTTCGCCGGGGAACAGGCACAGCATCGGGAATATCCATTGCGAACTTTATGCAGTACCAGGCGCCTTTTTTGTTTGCAAGATGGACCGTCCATTCTATCTCCGCCTCGTCGGACGTTATCTCTTTAACGACGTTTCCGCTCGCGTCATAACCGTAGATGCGAAATCTTGCCGCCTGTCTTTTCAATCGCCCCTGCGGGTCTCTATACCTGTCGCCTGCCACCGGCAATACGCCAGGGACTTCCGGGCCTGTAAAGTATTCTTCGGGGCTGTTGCCTGCTCGCGCGATCCCAATCGCAGGGTGTATCGCACACCTTTGCACCTGATCGAGACCCATATACCCTCCTTCCCGGGCAGCCATTATGAGATAAACGGGTAATACGCCAACTGAGTGCAGATTATAGGCAAAGGGCGCAGAATCGGGAAGCCCGCATCTGGGAAGTAGAAGAAGCCAGGATTATCCAGTTCTCGATTTAAAGCGGAGATCTCTTTCAATTAAAGTCGAAATAACCGCAGAGGACGCCGCAGGCACGCAGAGGAATTATTTATACTCTGCGTGCCTGCGGCGCCCTCTGCGGTTAATAAAAGATCATCCTTATTATTCAGTGATCAGCTCGCTTTCATACGAGCGCTCGACTCGCGGACATAATCTTGCACGACGCTTATCGAGATAAGGGCAAGGTAACTATGCATCGAATCCGCTCGCCGCAACCGGACCGATTTTAGCGCCTGGCTCCGGTTTTCAGTCAATCGCCTGTAGACTTCCTCGACAAGCTCGGAGATCACCGTGTCCGCGCATTCCAGTTTGTGGCCCGTCCCGTTGCCGGATTTATACGAGAGAATCTGCGACACGCAGCTCCGTATCGTCGGATGAAATCGCCGGACGAACTCTTCCCATGCCTCGCCGTCAACCGGCCTCTTCGAACAACGGGCGACCAGTCTGGCGATGGCCCGTCTTTCACCTAAAAACGCCATACATCTCTCCTCTCGAAGCCTGTTTGTCCCCATGCCTAAAACCGGATCGCTTAGATGACACGCCAGGGCAGCGAGTCGGGGCATATGAGCAGGAACCCTTCGGGCGTCTCCAAAAAGTGAACCCGCCCGGCCTCTACCCAGCGGTATATCTCGCGCGAGCTTACGCCTGAGACGGCCATCGCCTCCTCAGGCCCTATCATATTGACCAGACTGTCACACTCCGTGCACCAGGCCGTGAGATTTCGCCCTGCCCTTCTTATTACAAAAACCTGCTCCGACCTTATCGTGATACGCGTCTTCTTCTTCCTGATCATCCCGGCCCTCTCCGCCCGGCCTCCCTCATCATCTTGTCCGTGAGAATTGATCACCGCTCTCCTTCCGCTTCGACCGCAGACGCCGCAATTGCCCCCGCCCTCCGTTTGAGCTACAATCGCTCGGCTGCGTAAGTGTGCATTAACGCTACCCTGAAAGCGGGTAAGGAGTCTTCAAAGAACCGTTCAAATATTTATCAAAAAGATCAAAATAGCCGTGTAAGGGTATGGAAAAGCAGGTAAAACCCTCATACATCTTCGGCCCCTTCCAGTTAGACAGCGCAAAGCGGCAGTTGCTGCGCGAAGGGGTGGTAATCCCGCTGACGCCGAAGGTATTTGAGACGCTGCTGTACCTTATAGAGAATAGCCATCGGGTAGTCGAGAAAGAGGAGCTTATAGACCACATCTGGCCCGATAGCTTTGTCGAGGAGCGAAACCTGGCCCAGAATATCTTCACCTTGCGCAAGGCGCTCGGCGAGGCGGGCGCGGACCGTTACATAGAAACGGTGCCCCGGCGCGGTTACCGGTTTGTCGCGCCGGTAACGCCGCTCTCCCTCGATGGCCCGGATTTGATAGTGGCCCGGCAGGTCCGATCCGAGCTTATCATAGAGGAAGAGGAGGTAAGCTCCGAAGGCGATGCGGCTCCCGGCCCGAAGGCGCTCCCGGCCACCGGGTGGAGGGGCCGGCTCACACGGACTCAGGCTGCCATTGCTGTCATTTTAGCTTCGACCCTCCTGCTCGCGCTCGCGTTCACGATCTATCTCGTGCTCAAAGGCGAGCCCGATTCGCCTCAGAGCGTGGCGGGGATAAAGTCGATAGCCGTCCTCCCTTTCAAGCCGATGCCCGGCTCTGAGGCCGAAGAATATCTCGGTCTCGGTATGGCCGACGCGCTCATAACCAAGCTCAGCCAGATCAGACGGATCATGGTCCGGCCAACACGCGCAGTCGTGAAATACAACACACCCGATAATGACCTGAAAACGGTCGGGCGCGAGTTGAGGGTAGATTCGCTGCTCGACGGCAAGATACAAAAAGACGGCGAGCGGCTGCGGGTCACGGTCCAGTTGATCCGCGTAAGCGACGGCACATCTTTATGGGCCGACACGTTCGACGAGCAATTCACAAACATCTTCAACCTCCAGGACTCTATATCCGATAAGGTGACACAGGAGATGCTCCTGGAGCTGTCGGGCGAAGAGAGACAGCATCTCACAAAACGCTATACGAAAAGCACGGAAGCCTATCAGGCATACATAAGAGGTCG
>DASTET010001037.1:0-6420 GCA_035709445.1 Blastocatellia bacterium
GCCGAAGACGAGGCCGCCCTGCTCCCTGGTCTCGCTCAGGTCGTGCGTATAGCGCGCCATCAGTCGGTGGTTGTTGTTAAAGATGTGATCGAAGCGCATGGTCTCCTGCCGCGTGTCCTGAATGTTGGGCGCGGTAACGGCGAACCTGTCAGGCCCGCGACCCGGCGTGAGCGATGAGACATCAGGGATAGGGAACAGGTTGAGCAGGAGCCTCGAATTCGGGTCGATGCGGTTGTCAGGGATGCGATTTCCGGGGAAAGGCTGGCCCGTGGTCGGATCGATGATCGTCAACTGGCCGGGGTCGGAGAAATCGCCCGCTCGCTCTTTCAAAGAGGGTACGCGGATTATCGATTCGGCGGGCGCGCGGATGATTCGACGCCACTCCTGCGAGAAGAAGAAGAAAGTCTTGTCTCGCTGCTCGTAGAGCTTCGGGATGTAAATGGGTCCGCCCACGTTGTAACCGAAGTTGTTATACCTGAGCTTGGCGCGCGGGCTGCGCTCTTCTCCGCAGGACTTGCCGAGCGGCGGGTCCTCGCCACGGTCGCAATGACGGCCCGCAGCGTTGCCGAAGAAGGAGTTCGCGTTCAGCTTGTCGTTTCGCCAGAACTCGTAGAGCCCGCCGTGAATGTCGCGCGTGCCGCCGCGCGTGACGAGGTTGACCACGCCGCCGGCCGACCTGCCGAACTCGGCGGTCGGGAGCGATGTGATGACGCGGAACTCCTGAATCGAATCGACGGTCGGGACCGAAAGCAGCGTGATGCTCGACCCGACGTCGGTGTTCGACACGCCGTCGACGAGCCAGTTGACCGCGTTGCGGCGCGTCCCGTTTATCGAGAGGTCCACGACGTTCGTCAGCCCTATGCCGACCTCGGAGCTCCCGGAGCTTGTCACGCCGGGGACCAGTGTGACAAGCTGCATGAAGTTGCGGTTGTTGAGCGGAAGCTCCACGACGCGCCGGTTTTCGATAACGTCGCCTACGGTCGGCGTCGTCTGAACCAGCGGCGCATCCGCAGTGACGGTCACGGTCTCGTCAGCCCCGCCCGCTTCGAGCGTAATGTTTATGGTCTTGCGGTCGTTGACGAACAGCTCAAGCTCTCTGTTGAGGTACTCTTTGAACCCTTGAACCCTGACCGAGAGCTCATAGATGCCGGGCGGAATGAAGGTGAGCGAATAGTTGCCCGCCTCATCCGTTTTCGTGCTGCGCACCTCTCTGGTCATGGTGTTGGTAAGCGTGATCTGAGCATCAGGGACTACCGCTCCCTGCGTATCGACCACCTGTCCGGTGATCCTCGCGGTCGTCTCCTGCGCTATCGCACCTATGTTGCAGACCAGAAGGACCAGCACCGCAAGCCAGACGAGCGGCATTCGTATCCTTGTCATTTTGACTCCTCCAGAATTCGAGTGATGGAATGGATGATTCCCCTCCGCAGATAAAACGCGGACCGGGAACATTAACATAAAAACCGCAAGAGAGACCACAGATGAACACCGGTGTGCTCATCTGTGGTTCTTTCTCCCTTCAATAGATCAGGTACTTCTGTCTGACCCGCGCGAACTGTGCAAGGCCCGGCTGCCAGACAGAGGCTATCTCCTCACGCGGCTTGCCCTCCTTGAGCGCCGCAAGAACGGCGCGGTTGGCGAGCAGGCGAATGTAATCGTCGGCCTTCCATGCGTCCGGGTGAATACGTCTCAACTGATAGGCTATTTCAACGCCTGCGGCCACCGGGCGAAACGAGCCCCGGTCGGTGATGATGATGTTGACGCCCCCGCACTCTTCGCCCGCGAACTTAGAGGCTTCAGGCGTAAAACGGATCGGCACGAACCGCACGCCCCCGAGTCCCGCGCGGTTGAGCGATTCGGCCAGCTTCATCCCGTCCAGCCACGGCGCGCCTATTACCTCAAAAGGCGTATCGGTCCCGCGCCCGACCGATAGATTGGTCGTCTCAAGAAGCCCTATCCCAGGATAGAGCAGCGCCTGTGTGAGGCTTCGCATGTTGGGCGACGGGTTCACCCACCGAAGCGCCGTGTCGTCGTAGTAGCTCGCCCGCCGCCACCCTTCCATCTTTATCACCAGCAAGTCGGCGTTGATGTCGCGCTCTTTGTTGAAGAGCATCGCAAGCTCGCCTATCGTCATGCCATATCGAACAGGGATCGGGTGATATGAAGTAAAAGAGAATGACGCCTGCTCGGTAAGCTCTCTCTCCGCGACAGGCCCTTCGATATCGTACCCGTTTATCGGGTTGGGCCTGTCGAGGACTACGAACCTGATCTTGTTGCGCGCCGCCTCCTCCATCGCATACCCGCAGGTCGTTATGTAGGTATAAAAGCGCGCGCCTATATCCTGAATGTCGAATACGAGCGTGTCTATTCCGCGTAGCATCTCGGCCGTGGGCCGCCGGCGGTCCCTCTCGTAGAGGCTATAGACCGGAAGCCCCGTCCTCTCGTCGCGCGTGTCGCCTACGGTCGTATCTTCCAGCCCGCGCAGACCGTGTTCGGGCGAAAAGAGCGCGACCAGCTTGAAGTTCCTGGCCGACGCAAGCACGTCTATAGTCGAGCGGCCCTCGCGGTTGCGCCCTGTGTGGTTGGTTATAAGGCCGACCCTGCGGCCTTCGAGCTGTTTGAAACCGTCGCGCTCAAGCACATCGATCCCGCTCAGCACCGGGTGGAGCGGCCCCGACGGCACACCCCGGCTGATGGCGGCGCGCGGCGCTTCCACAAGATGTGCGGGCGCGACGAGCGAATCGAAGATAGAAGACTGAGGCATATCGGTTATCGCCCCGGCCACTATCGAGGCCACGAACGAGCGCAGCCGGGTGACGTTTCCTTTATCCGAAGGATGGACGCGATTCGTCATCAGCACGACGAAGGTCTGGCTCGCCGGGTCGAGCCATATGCTCGTGCCGGTGTAGCCGGTGTGGCCGAACGTGCCTACGGGGAAGAGGTCGCCGCGATTGGACGAAAACGATGTGTTGACGTCCCATCCTATGCCGCGCATCTGCGAAGTCGGGAGCGAGTGCGCGCTTATCATCCGCTCTATGGTGTAAGGCGCAAGCACGCGCGCGCCTGAGTACTCGCCGCCGTTTAAGATCATCTGGCAAAAAACGGCCGCATCGTCGGCGGTCGAAAAGAGCCCCGCGTGACCGGCCACGCCGCCAAGCTCGTAAGCGCGCGGGTCGTGCACTTCGCCGCGCATCCACCGGCCCTCGCGGTTTTCCGTCGGCGCTATTCGGTCCGGGGGCAGGAGTCGGGGGCCGGCGGTAGGGGACTCCTCTCCCGCAGACAACGGGCGATAAGAAGTGTCGTTCATACCGAGCGGCTTGAAGATGTTCTCTGCCGCGAACTCGTCTATGCGCTTGCCGGTGACTCTTCGCACAAGCTCGGCTGCCACGATATAACCCACGTCCGAATAGACGAACCTCGTGCCCGGCTCATAGACGGGGCGCAGCTCGTAAATCTTTTCGAGCGGCTTTATCGTCACTCCAACATAATCCTGAATCTCGTTGTCGGGCACGAACCCTGCGCGGTGCGTGAGAAGTTGCTCGACCGTGACGCGCTCCTTTCCGAATCTGCCGAACTCGGGGATGTAGAGCGCCACCGGGTCTGCAAGGCTCACCCGGCCTCGCTCGACCAGGATCATTATCGATGTGGCAGTGGCTATCACTTTCGTAAGCGACGCGACATCGAATATCGTATCGAGCGTCATCGGCTCGCGTTTCGGAAGTATCGCGCGGTCGCCGAACGCCTTGCGATAAACAACACTCCCGCGCCGCCCTACAACCACGACCGCGCCCGGAGTCTCCTGCCTCTCGATCGATGCGAGCACCGCCCTGTCGATTGCGTTGAGCCGCTCGCTCGACATGCCTGCCGTTTCCGGGCTTGCTTGCCGGAGCCGCTGCGGCTTGCTCTCAGGCGCGCGCGCGGTCCTCTGTTGCGCGTGCGCCTGAAGGGTGAGCAGCGAGGCAATCGCCACCATCGCGGTCACGTTCTTTAAAGCAGTATTGCGTCTTTCGGTTCTGCGCATGATCGAATCTTTAATCCGCCGCCCGCTCGGCGGCAACCTCTCTCGTCTCCAGCGTGACGCTTGTAATGTAGCCGACGATGAACGTCACCGCCGATCCTATGAGCGTGTACCACTGCCAGGACACGCTCGTACGCGCCCAGATAAAAGTCATGAAGGCGATGCCCGCGACTACGCCTGCTAAGGCCGCCGTCTGTTTGACGCGGCGGGTGAGCGTGCCCATAAAGAACAATCCGAGTATCGGGCCGTTCGTAAAAGATGCTATGGAGAGCACCGTGTCTACGATGCGCCTGTCTTTACCTATCACATAGAGCGCGGCGGCTATCTGGATCGCCCCCCAGAAAGCAGTCAGCACGCGCGAGACTTTCATGTAGTGCGCGTCGGTCCGAGCGGGCGCGATGAGCGGCTGATAGAAATCCGTAAGCGCGGTCGAGGCCAGCGCGTTAAGAGATGACGACATGGCCGCCGCAAGCATAGCGGCGACGACCAGCCCCACCACTCCTGTAGGAAGCTCGTTTACTATGAAGTGCGAAAAGATGCGGTCGGCGCTCAGGTCAGCGGGCAGGGTCGGGTACTGGCGATAGAATACGAAGAGCATCACGCCGATAAAGAGAAACATTATGAACTGCGCGAATACTATCGCGCCGCTCGTAAGCAGCGCGGCGGTCGCCTGTCGAGGGTTCTTGCCGCAAAGGTAGCGCTGCACCATGTACTGATCGGTCCCGTGAGTCGAGGTGGTCAAAAACGCGCCGCCGATGACCCCTGCCCAGAACGTGTAGCTTCGAGCGATGTCGGTCGAAAAATCGAAGAGCTGGAACTTGCCGAACTCGCTCCCTACGGCCATCACTTCTCCCCACCCGCCCTGTATTCTATCGAGCAGGACTATCGCGGCCACGATTGCGCCAAGGTTATAGATCGCAAGCTGCACGACCTCTATCCATATCACGGCCGTTATGCCTCCGAGATATGTGAAAGCGATCATCACCAGCCCGATGATCAGAATCGATTTCCAGTCCGCAAGCCCCGTCAGCGCGACCAGCGGGATGGCGGTCGCGTAGATCCGAACCCCGTCCGAAAGCGAGCGCGTCACAAGAAAGAGCGAGGCCGCCGCGCGTTTGACCTGGCCCCCGAACCGGCGGTCCAGGATCTGATAGACCGTAAAGAGCTCGCCGCGAAAATAGAGTGGGATGAAGAGCGCGACGATGATAAGACGGCCTACCATATACCCCACGACGAGTTGCAGAAAGGTGAAGTTGCCGCCCTCGCCCCTGGAATTGGCCACATAGGCGAAAGCCGGGACGCTTATAAAGGTCACGATCGAAGTCTCCGTCGCTACGATTGAAGCGGCTATCGCCCACCAGGGCACCTCGTGGTCCGAAAGGAAGTAATCGCGAATATTTCTTTGCCGCCTGCTGAACCACCAGCCGAGCAATAAGACGCCCGCCAGGTACGCGATTATAATGAAGAGGTCCAGCGCATGAAGTTGCATGGGCGAAAACTCTGCACGAGCGGTATATTCGCCGTCAAGCTCTAATCCGGCGGCCCTGGACAACCAGCCGGACCGAGCAGACCAAAGATTGCGCGGCGAAAGATGCGAACAAGCTCAGAAAAATTTCCGGGCGCTGCGCCAGTAAGGACGATGAATTTGTATCGCGTGCTACGATTCAGTCGCTCAAGCAAAAAAGAGATCGGATGATTGCGTTATACGAGCACCCGCGCGAGCTTCACGGCGCCGATGGTCGGCGAAAAGAGCGGCGGCCCCACCCTGGCTCCGGGGGCGACGCCGAGCACCACTTCCCGAAAAGGCTTCAGCACGATCTCGCCGGAGCGAAACACGCTCCCCACGCAGGCAACAAGAAAACTCTCGCTCCTGAGGCCGAGCCGCTCGATCACTGAGACGGCAAGCCCCCCAAGCTCGCGGCCCGCCTGCTCAAGTATCTCGCGCGCCACGATGTCGCCCTCGCGCGCCGCCTCGTCGACTATAAGGGCGAGCGAGGCGATCTCTATAGTCTCGCTGTCCGAATTGTATATGACGCCGGGCAGGTCGGCGGTGGTTGCTATTCCGAGCTCCTTGCAGAACCGCTCGGTGAGCACAGTCTGAGGCGAGCGGCCGTCGAAAGAGGCCATGACGGCCTTGAGCGCGCGCCGCGCGATGTCATAGCCCGACCCTTCATCCCCAAGGGTCGGCCCCCATCCGCCCGCTCTCGCCTCCTCGCCCGCACTGTTGACGCCCATGGCTATCGATCCGGTGCCGGCGACGACGACGATGCCGGGCTGGCGGTCGAGCGCGCCCGACAGCGCGGCCTGAGCGTCGGTGACAAGTTGCAGGTTCTTTATTCGGAGCGCGCGGTCGAGCGAGTCCTTCATCGTGTGATAATGGATAGGGTGACTCGTGCCTGCAA
>DASTET010001038.1:0-7750 GCA_035709445.1 Blastocatellia bacterium
GTAATCGGCAGCGGTGCCGCCCCCGTTGAATCTCTCGTCGATGACGGCCCCCTCTTTATCTATCTGCGCGAAGTAGTAGAGGTTGAAGTTGGTATAACCGCCCTCTCCGGTATCGGGCAGGTAGACGTAGGCGACGCGCCCGCCGCTCAACTGATCGACCTTGCGGCGGTTGTCCTCGATCCATGCCAGGTTGCGCAGCCCGCCTTCGCTCGCCACGGGGACCACAGTCACCTCGCGCGAGTTCGCGCCCGAGGGGTCCGGGCCTACGCGAATGACTACGCTCTTTCCGGCGGTCGCCTCGAAGAGGCCGTAGATGTTGTCGGTGGCTTGAAGCTGGCGACCGTTCACGGCGAGCAGGTACTCGCCGGCCGATACGTTTACGCCCGGCTGCGTGAGGGGGGCGCGAAGCTGCGGGTTCCAGTTCTCGCCGTTAAAGACGCGGGCGAAACGGTAGCGACCGTTCTCTATTTTGTAATCGGCGCCGAGCAGCCCTACCGGGACCGGCCTGACCTCAGGTGTATCGCCGCCCCCGACGAACAGATGGCCGACCGACAGCTCTCCGAGCATCTCCGTGAAGAGGTAGTTGAGATCCGAACGGTGCGCGACCGCGTCGAGGTACGTCCTGTATCTCGCCTCCATATCCTTCAGGTTCAGCCCGTGAAGGTCAGGGTCATAGAAGAAGTCCCTCTGGATGCGCCATACTTCCTTGAACATCTGGTTCCACTCGGCGCGCGGATCGACATATACCTCGATCTCAGCCGTCCTGAGCGCGCCTTCGCCGGGCTTTACAGGCTGGGCGGTCGCGGCTATGAACCACTGCTGGCCCAGTCGAAAGAGCATCTTCTCGCCGTTGAACGACAGCTCGAAGGCGGAGATGTTATCGAGCACCTTGTCGAGCTTCCGTTTTTCGAGATCGAATTTTTGCAGCGTGAATACGCCGAAGCCCAGCAGCCCGCCCGCGTTCGGCAATACCTCCGCCAGGTATATCGTTCCGGCCTTGCCCGCGCGCATCCCCTGATAATTGCGTGCCGGTATGGGGAGCGCGACGATGCGCTGGCCTATGTTCTCAAAATCTACGGAAACCGTCACCGGCTCTTTCTTTTCGGGCGGCTTTGGCGCTTCTGCGGGCTTCTCTTCCTGTATCTTCTCTTCGTCGCTTTCAGGCGCGAGCGGAGAAGGGAGGTCTTTTCTGAGCACGACCAGATAGACGCTGCGGCTTACGGGATGCGGGAAGCTCGACATGTCGAGCCAGCCGGTCGTCGGGCCTATGTTAGTGCTTGCTGTGAAATAGATAAACTTGCCGCTCTTGTCGAAAGACGCGAACCTCGCATCGCTCAGCCCGTCGGTTATCTGCTGGCTCTTGCCGCTTTCGAGCGAATAGACGAAGACCGCGCCGAGCCGGTTCTTGAGCTGCTTTGTGTAGGTAATCCACCGGCTGTCGGGCGACCACGACGGGTCGAAGACTCGCCACGGGTTCTCATAGGTGTTCGTGTCGACCTTTACGGGAGTCCCTTTGTCGAGTTCGATGTACCAGAGGTTGAGCCGCTTGTCGGTAAAAGCGATCTTCTTTGAATCGGGAGACCAGATGGGCGAGTAGAAGAACGAAGGCGGGTTGCCCAGATTGATCTTTCTGACATCTCCCAGGCCCGACTGGTCCCGCAGATGGAGCGCATATTCTCCGGATTCGTCAGAGAAGAAGGCTATCCACTTTCCGTCCGGCGACCAGGAAGGGTCGCGCTCGGCGACGCCTGTCGTGTTTGTCAGATTGCGGGCGTTGCCTTTCTCTGCCGGGACGGAGATGATCTCGCCGCGCGCCTCAAAGACTGCTCGCGCTCCTGTCGGCGAAAGCCCCGCCGTTGTAATGCGCCGCGCCGCCCTCTCGTATCGCGGACGCACTCCGGGCAGATCGCCCGAAACCTTCACGTTGACCTTCTGTGACTTGCCCGTCTTGAGGTCGAAGAGATGGAGCGAGCCGAACTGCTCATAGACGATGCCGCCAGGCCCGGCACACGCGCTCTTGATATCGAGCCCGTTGTTGGAGATCAACCGCGTCACTCGCTTCGAGCCGGTGTCATACGCGAATAACGTCACAGGCCCTTCGCGGTCCGAAAGAAAATAGACCCTGTTTTCGACCCACATCGGGTTGAAGTCGTTCGATTTCTCGCGAGGTATACTTTCGACGCTCGAATCCGATAGCGTCGCAATCCAAATAGGCGTGGCCATCCCGCCCCGGTAACGCTTCCATGCCTGGTAGAACTCAACCCCCGTGGGGAACAGGTCGCGCGCGATAGGCAGGTAGGCCAGCCGAGACCCGTCCGGCGAATACGATCCGTCTTCCGCGAGCGGCAACGGCACCTCCGTTGGGAAGCCGCCTTCGACCGGCATTGTAAAGAGCCTGCTGTAGCGAGGACTGTTGCTGTCGCGGCTCGACCGGAAGAGCACCCGCTTTCCGTCGGGCGTCCACCCGGCGCATATATCGAAGCCGGGATGATAAGTGAGCCGTCGCGGGACCCCGCCGGTTGAAGCGACCACATAAACATCGATATTGCCTTCGTACTGGCCGGTGAAGGCGATCATCGATCCGTCGGGAGAAAAGACCGGGTGCGTCTCAACGCCTGTGCCGGTCGTAAGCCGGGCCGCCTCGCCCCCCTCACGGCCAACTATCCACAGATCGCCCGCATAGGCGAAGACGATCTGCGTCCTGCTCAAGGTAGGTTCCTGAAGGAGCGCAGCGCCGGTCTCGGCGCTTGCGACTGCCGTTGTGATGAATAGAAGGACCAGAATAGATTGGAGCATTTTGATCATTTTATACTCTCCTCTTAAAGCGCGATCATCTCTTCCGGCGCGAGGGCCGCGAGCTCGATCCGTTTCCTTTCTGCTCATCGACCGCGCCGGTCTTATTGCGTCGCGGCGGGTCACGATACCAGCGAGGCCCGGTCTTGTACTCGTCCTCTTTCTTGCGAAGCAAGGCGAGTGACCTCTTCGGCTGGATGTGCGCGCATGCTACAAGGATGGTGTTTATCAAAGCCATCGGGGCCACATATGACCCTGTGATCGATGGGCTGGCGATTGAGGCTACGAGATAGCCGTCGCAATATGTGGCTATCGGCGTGGTGTCGCTGTCGGTGATGCCGAACGTGGTCACCCCGCGCTGCTTTGCTCGGAGCACCGTTTCGACGGTCTCCCTGAGACAGCGGCCAAAGCTTATGGCGATGACGAGATCCTTTTGCGTAAGGACATCCACTTTGTGTTGGAGGTTCCCGGCGCTGCCCACGGGCGCCTCGGCATCGAAACCGAGCGGGCTCAGACCATAGCCCAGAAACCAGGCGAGCGATGCCGCAAGGTCTACGCCTATGACCAAGATCCTCCGAGAGCGATGTATGAGCCGGGCAAGCTCGGTCACCCGCTCCGTATCCGAAGTCGATGTGAGCACGCTCAGGTTCTCGCCGTCGCGGTCGAGGCTGTTGCGAATGTGATCGGAGATGCTGCGCTTTTCGCGGGCCGCCGCCTTCATCACGGTATATGGAGTCACCCGCGTCATAAAATGGCGGCGCAGGTCGGCGGCGAAATCCGCGAACCGCTCATAGCCGAGGGCCTGTATCGTGCGAACTATGGTTGCCGCATCGACCCTGTAACGGCGGGCAAGCTCTCTCGACGAGAGAAAGAAGGTCTCTTCAGGATTGTCGAGGACGGCTCGAATCAACTGCTGGCGGCGCGGCGTGAGCTGCGGCCTCGCCTGCGCAAAGCGAACCTCAAGCGGTGTGGGCGCCGGCCTGGCATTATTCTCAACAGCCTCTTCATACGCCCACTCGCGTGATCTCTTACGCGGCATAATCTTGTTCCTGCTCTGTCTCTGTACTTCAGCCCGCCTGTCGCTCGATCCGCTCGACCTCTTCGGTGCGGCCCTTGATGTAATCTACATCTACGTCGAAACCGAGCCCCGGGTTGCGAGGGACTTCAACCGTGCCGTCGGGGGCGACCCGAACTTCGGGAATGATAACATCACGGGCGAAGTAGCGCGAACTTGCAGAGATGTCGCCGGGCAGGATGAAACCGGGCAGGCTCGCAAGCGCGATGTTGTGCGCACGCCCTATCCCGGATTCGAGCATCCCTCCGCACCAGACAGGGATGTTCCTTGAGTAACAGAGATTGTGTATGGCGAGCGCCTCCGCGTAGCCGCCGACCCGCCCGATCTTTATATTGATGATCCGGCAGCTATCGATCTCAAGCGCCTGCCCCGCGCGCCGCGCGCCCGTAATGCTCTCGTCGAGGCATAGAGGCGTCTTCATCTCCGATTGCAGCTTTGCGTGATCGAGCAGATCGTCAAAATCGAGAGGTTGCTCGATCATCAGCAGCCCGAAATCGTCCAGCCGCTTCAGGTGGTCCCGGTCGTCGAGCGTGTAGGCCGTATTCGCATCGACCGACAGCAGTATGTCCGGGTGAAGCTCCCGGACGCGGGCGACGACATCGAGGTCCCATCCCGGTTTTATCTTGAGCTTTATTCGCTGGTAACCGAGGGCGAGGTACCTGTCTACGCGCTCGACGAGCGCCCCGACTTTCGTCTGTATGCCGAGGCTTACTCCGACAGGTATTCGCTCGCGCGTCCCCCCGATCAATTGCGAAAGAGAGAGATTCGAGAGCCTCGCGACCAGGTCCATATAGGCAAGCTCCAACCCTGCCTTCGCCATATTGTGGCCGCGAAACCGCGCAAACCGCGAAGCGAGGTCGAGCGGGCCCGTAAGCGGCGACTGCATGAGCGCGGGCGCGAGATAATCTCTCAAGACGTGACGGGCCGTGCCGACCGTCTCGTAGCTGTAGAGCGGATGCTCGGCGGCGACCACCTCGCCCCACCCGCGCTCCCCTTCGGCTTCGATGCTCACAAGAAAGACGAGCCGCGAGTCGATCCGCCCGAAGCTCGTCTCGAACGGCTCGACAAGCGGAAGGCGCACCAGCCGCATCTCGACGCTCTCTATGTCAACTCGAAAGCCCCGTAGCCCGTCTTCCAGATCATAATCGGTAAGAGTCGATCTCATAGCGGGGTAAAATAGCACATGCCCAATCGGCTGGCAAGAAGGCTTGCAACGATTGTTGTGCTGACTTGACATACTGCAACAGTTGGTGATATATCCGCTCGCGCGAGAAACTTGAGACTGGAGGGTACGGCTTGTTAACGCGAAGGCAGATGTTGAAGAGGGTGACGGGCGCAGCAGCAGGTGCGCTCTCGGCGCCGATGATAAACCGGGGGCGCTTCCGGCTCTTTGCGGGCTCGGCGGCGGAGTACTCTACGCGGGCCATCGATCTCATCAAGCGGGCGACCGTAATCGATATGCTCAGCCCGTTCGCCATCAGCTTTTCGAAGCAGATGAGCTGGTTTTCAAACCCGGACAGCTTCGCCGCCGCCGACATCGCGCGGTTCAAGGACTCCGGTATCAACGTCTTTCACATAGCGATAGGCATCGGGGGGCGCGAGCCCTATCTGAACGCGCTTCGGTTTTTTGCCTCGTGGAACGGCTTTATCGCCAATCACGACCGCGACCTCATGCGCGTAGACAGCGCGGAGGACCTGGACCGGGCGAACTCGTCGGGCAAGGTCGGCGTGCTTTTGGGGCTACAGAACTCGGAGCATTTTCAGGCCCCGGCGGACGTCGATTTTTTCTACGGCCTCGGCCAGCGAGTCTCGCAGCTCACCTACAACTCGCGCAACCTGATAGGAAACGGATCGACCGAGCGGCGAGATGACGGGCTGTCGGATTTTGGGGTCTCTATAGTCGACCGGATGAACCGCGCAGGGATGGCCGTCGATGTCTCTCATTGCGGCGACCGGACGACGCTCGACGCCTTCGAGGTATCGAAGAAGCCGGTGCTCATCACACACTCCAACTGTCGCGCGCTTGTAGCGGGGCACCCTCGGTGCAAGACCGACGAGGCGATAAAGAAGATGGCGGCGACCGGCGGCGTGATGGGGATAACCGGGGTGCGCATGTTCGTCAAAGTCGACGAGCCCACGACCGTAGAGCATGTGCTGGACCACTTCGATCATGTGGCGCGCCTTGTCGGAGTAGAGCACCTCGGCGTCGGAAGCGACGTCGATCTTGACGGGTATGACGACCTGCCGCCGCCCGAGCTGAGCAGGCTCAAGTCAGCCTACAAGGGCAGCTATGCGTTTCGCGATAAGATAGACATCGAAGGATTGGACCATCCTCGGCGCATGTTCGATCTGACCGAGGGGCTGATACGACGAAAGTACAGCGATAAAGACATCGAGATGATCCTGGGCGGGAACTTCAAACGGGTCCTGGCCCAGATTTGGACGGTTTGACAAAGACAGGAAGCCAGGAGTCAGGAGTCAGAAGTCAGAAGCCAGAAGCCAGAAGCCAGAATCTGGTCGAGGATGATTCTGACTTCTGGCGCTCGGCAATGACCGAGAGGCTCCGCGAGAGATTCTGGCTTCTGGCTTCTGACTCCTGGCTTCTTTCCGGCACGCTTGACTTGCCTCGACTGCTGCCATTAACCTTTCTGACACCAAGATAATGGCTAGTATGTTTGCCACAGGAGTGTCCTAACCATGCTGACAACAAAGAAAATACTCTTGTTTATGTTGGTGGTGTTGGTATCGAGAGTCGACCTTGCTTTCCCGCAGGCATCGGTCTCGACGGCAGAGATACGCGGACAGGTTACCGATGAGAAAGGCGCGGCGATTTCCGGCGCTACGATCACTCTGACGGACGTGGGCAAAGGGACCACCCGCACAGTGAGATCGGACGAGAACGGCAACTATGTCGTCCTCTCACTTCTGCCAAGCGACTACACGATGAAGGTCGAGGCGAGCGGGTTCGCGACGAAGACCCTCACCAATATCCATCTGGATGTAGGTCAGGCTGCAAACATCCCCGTCACGCTCAATGTGGGCGGAGTACAGGCAGAAGTTAATGTGACCGCATCTACGGAAACCGTAGAGGTGGAGCGCACGCAGCAATCTTCAGTTATAAACGAGCGGCTGATAAGCAATCTGCCGATCAATCGCAGGAACTACCTTGACTTTGCTCTGCTCACGCCCGGCGTGACCGATTCGGATTCGATAAACGATTCGTCGGACTTCCGGGTCGCGCAGACCCCGCAGTCGGGTCTGTCGTTCGGGGGAAATAACGGGCGCGGAAACTCGATCCTCGTCGATGGCGCTTCGGCTGATACCAACAGCGGCGGCGCGCGCGACGTTGTAAGCCAGGAGGGCGTGCAGGAGTTTCAGGTCAATCGCAACAGCTACAGTGCCGAATACGGCGGCGCTTCGGGCGGCGTGGTCAACATCGTCTCGAAGACCGGGACGAACGATTTTCACGGAAGCCTCTTCGGCTATTTCAGGGATGAAGTATTCGACGCTCGCAATGCGTTCGACTTTAACCCTGACGGGCAGTCACCCTTCAATCGCCAGCAGTACGGCGGCTCGCTCGGCGGGCGTATCGTGAGGGATGAAACCTTCTTCTTTACTTCGCTTGAAAGGCTCGATCAGAAGCAGACGACCTTCGTGAACCTGCTCAACGATCTGAGCATATTCCAGGTGACCACGGGACAGGATGCGCTCTTCGATTTTCTGGATGCGACCCCCTTTGCTCCGCTGTCGGCGGGTCTGAGATTCAATCTCACTACCACGAACTTCCCGCGCACGGTCGACCTGTTTGAGGATGCGACGGGCCAGTTCCCGTTCGATAACTCGAGCACGCTCTTCTCTGCGCGAGTCGATCACACGTTCGGC
>DASTET010001039.1:0-3999 GCA_035709445.1 Blastocatellia bacterium
GCACATCGCCCGCCTGTCCGCCCACGGCATTCGACACATAACCGACGGCAGGCGGAATCAGCAGCAGCCCGGCAAAGCCTATGCCCATCACCCAGCTCATCGCAGTCCCGGCGATTCGAGGCACGATCACCGAAGCGAGCCCTACTGATGTGGGAAAGATCGGCCCCATCCCGAATCCCGCCGCGACCAGACCCCATCGCGCGGCTTCCATCGTCCCTGCCGTGAATGCCACGGCAAGCCCCAGCGTAGATATTGCCGAGCCGATGGCTACAAGCACGAAGCTGTTCAGTCGCAGCACGCCGAGCGCGAGGCTCGATACGATGCGGCCTACGAGCAGGGCGAGCGCAAACAGAGAGAGGCTCCTGAGCGCGAATTGAGCGACGCCGAACCCCACGGGGTCTTCTTCAAAAAAGCGTGTCAGCTCGGCAGGCGGCATCTGCTGAAGTCGGGCCGCGTCGAGGCCCGCGCTCGCCAGAAGCTGCGCGTCCCGCTCCATGAAGGTCACAACCCATTTGCCTACCGAGACCTCCGCGCCGACATACATAAACAGCGCGATTGCCAGAAGCCAGAAAGAGGAGTTCTTAAACAGCCCTTTCGCCTCGCTGAGGGGAAACGATTCCGGGTGCGTAGGACGGGGAAATCTGGGCGCGATAACAAAGAGGAGCAGAACGAGAGAGGCCCCGGCCAGAGAATAGAATATGAGACCGAGCCCGCCGCGCTGCTGCAGGCTCTGCACGATGAGCGGCAGCGTCATGAGGCCCAGCCCGAAGAATATATCGAGCACGTTGAGCGCGGCGTTGCGCCAGCGGGAGGCGACATCGGCCACGAGCGCGTGGCCCGCGCTCACTATCGCGTTCGCGCCAAAACCGAGGACGAGCGAGCAGGCGAATATCGGAATGAGCGCAGATGTCGCGCTCATCTGCGTAACCACCAGAGCGAAACCGACCATAGCGGCGATGACGAGCGCCGCGCCCGCAGAGAGGGTGAACTTCTTTCCGACACGATCTGTGATGGGGCCGCTCACAAGGTAGGCCAGGACCGCGCCGACGGCGTTGATAAAAAGGAAATCGCCTATCGATTTATCATTCGGCAGGTACTGACCGCGCTCAAGAGTGGGGAGCACGCTGCCCGGCAGCGCGGCCAGCAGACCATAAACAAAGATGCCAAGAAAGCCTACGAACATCAGAAGCATATCGTGGCCAGAAAACGAGCGGCTCTTTTCCGTCATAGTCTCCCTCCTCGCGGGAAGCTCAAAAGCCTGAACAAAATATATACCCGCCCGTTTCGTGTCAAGAAGATAGAAGCCAGAAGCCAGGAGTCAGAGGCCAGAAGTCTGTAGAGAATGATTCCGAACTTTTTTCAACCGGCTTCAACCGAGATACATCACGAAAGATTCTGGCTTCTGGCTTCCGGCTTCTGGCTTCTGCTTAATTGACACATCCGGGCTGTGGTGATAAAAGTTCCGAGTCATGCGGAGAGTTCGAACGGGACTAATAGGCGCGGGGTTTGTCGGACCGCTTCACGTTGAGGCCGTGCGCCGCCTCGGGTACGTCGACATAGTCGCGGTCGCAAGCTCAAGCCTCGAATCGGCTCAGCGAAAAGCCGAGCGTCTGAACATCCCTCAAGCCTGTTCGAGCTATGAAGAGATGCTCGCCGATCCGTCTATCGAAGTCGTTCACGTCTGCACGCCGAACTATCTCCATTACAGCGCGGTGATGGCCGCGATAGAGCGGGGCAAGCACGTGCTTTGCGACAAGCCGCTTGGCCTGGACGCCAGTGAGGCTCGCCGGTTGCGCGACCGGGCGCGCGAGGCGCGCGTGGTCAATGCCGTGACGTTCAACTATCGATTCAACCCGCTTGTGCAGCAGGCGCGAGTGATGGTCGAAAGAGGCGAGCTTGGCCGGGTCCGGTTCGTTCACGGCTACTACTTGCAGGACTGGCTGATGTACGAGACCGATTTTTCCTGGCGGCTTGAGCCGGACAAAGGCGGTCGGTCTAGCGCGGTCGGCGACATAGGCTCGCACTGGTGCGACACGGCGCAGTTCATCACCGGGCTTCAAGTCAAGCGCGTGCTCGCAAGCCTGTCGACTGCGATAAAGACCCGGAAAAAACCTCGCGGCTCGCGCGAGGCTTTCGCCGCCGGGGGCGCAGGCGAGGAGATGGAAGACTACGCCTGCACATCGGACGATCTCGGCTCTGTGCTCGTCGAGTTCGAAGGCGGAGCGCGCGGCGCGTTCTCGGTCGGGCAGGTGCTTGCCGGTCATAAGAACGATCTGCGCATAGAAGTAAACGGGTCCGCGTCGTCGCTCGAATGGATACAGGAGCGCCCGAACGAGATGTGGACGGGACACCGCGACCGGCCTAACGGCAGCTTCGTAAGAGACCCCGGCCTGCTCGATGAATCGGTCCGCCGCTACGCCAACCTGCCCGGCGGCCACAACGAAGGATGGGCCGACGCCTTCAAGAACCTTATGTCGAACGTCTACTCGTTCATAGCCTCAGGGCTCGATCCCGTAGATGACGCGGACAGGATAGACTTTCCCAGCTTCGAAGACGGCTACAGCGCAAACTGTATAGTCGACGCCATAGTGAAATCGAGCGATGAAGGCTCGCGCTGGACTGACGTAGAATACTGATGGAGGCCGAAGAGATGTCAGAAGAGAAAGATATCACCCGGAGAGAAGCGATCAAGAACATCGGAGTCGGGGTGAGCGTGATTGCCACTCTACCCGTGCTCGGCCAGGGCGCGACCGCTCACGATCACGCGCACCCGGTCGCGCAAAGGAGGGCGCGGTCGCGCCCGAAGCCGCTGCGCTTCTTTACGCCGGAAGAGAACCGCGCGGTGATAGAGCTGACGGAGCGGATCATTCCCGCCGATGAGTCTTCGCCGGGAGCAAAGGCCGCTCGCGTAAACGAGTTCATAGATTTTATGGTGAGCGAGTCGCCCGCCGAGATCAAGAAGCAATGGCGCGACGGGCTTGCAGCCATAAACAAGATGAGCCGCGAAAAGTTCGGCGTGGCCGTCTCCGCCGCGAGCGTCGAGCAACAGGTCGAGCTTCTTAAAGAGATCAGCAAGAACGAGCGCTCCCCGCAGACCGTAGAAGAGAGGTTCTTCCGGCTCATAAAGAATGCCACCATTGACGGCTACTACACGTCGGAGATCGGCATTCATCAGGAATTGCGATACAAGGGAAACTCGTACCTGAAAGAGTTCGTCGGTTGCAACCACCCAGAGCATCAGCAGTGATACGGATGGCGAAAAGATACATTCTCGCGCTCGTAGCCGTATCGCTTATGACTTGCCTGGGGTGCGTCGAAGACGGGGCGACTCAGACCGCCCGTCCGAAGGCGCTTTACCTCACACACTCCGCAGGGTTCAAGCACGAGGTGCTGCCGCTCTCCCGACAGGTCCTGAAAGATATAGCCGCGCGATCCGGCATCGATGTGACCGCGACCGAAGACTGCTCGATGATAAGCCGCGAGGGGCTGAAGCCTTACGCCGCCGTGGTCTTCTATACGACGGGCGAGCTTCCGATGACGGACGAGCAGAAAGCGGCGCTCATCGACTTCGTCAAATCGGGCAAAGGATTCGTAGGGATACACAGCGCGACCGATACCTTTTATAAATGGGCAGAGTATGGAGAGATGATCGGCGGCTATTTCGACGGGCATCCGTGGCATCAGGAGGTCACGATCAAAGTCGAAGACCGGCAGCACACGGCCACGCGACACCTCGGCGAGTCGTTCAAGATCACAGATGAGATATACCAGTTCAAGAACTATTCTCGCGAGCGGGTGCGCGTGCTTATGAGCCTCGACGCAGGATCGGTCGATCTGGCAAAGCCGGGTGTTCGTCGCGCCGATAAAGATTTTGCCATTGCGTGGAGCCGCAGTTTCGGCAGCGGGCGCGTCTTTTATACGGCGCTCGGCCACCAGCCGGAGGTATGGCAGGACGAGAGATTCCAGCGCCACCTCGTCGAAGGTCTGCGCTGGGCTATC
>DASTET010001040.1:0-2204 GCA_035709445.1 Blastocatellia bacterium
TCGGCGCGGGACGCCGCGCAGTCGACATACAGAAGACTATAAACATAAATGCGCCGGTCGAGGAAGTATTCAAGTTCTGGGAGAACTATGAGAACTTCCCCCGCTTTATGTCAAACGTGCGCGAGGTCATAGACAAAGGCGACGGCCGATCGCACTGGGTAGTAGCCGGGCCGGCAGGCGTCCCCGTAGAATGGGATGCCGTCGTTACAAAGAGGGTTCCTAACGAGGTCTTTGCCTGGAAGACGGTCCCCGGCTCCGTCGTAGCCAATGCAGGCATGGTTATATTCAGGCGAAATGACGACGGCACGACCACGGTCGACATAAAGCTCTCTTATAATCCGCCTGCCGGGGCGGTCGGTCACGCTGTCGCAACGTTGTTTGGCTCTGATCCGAAGACGGAGATGGACCAGGACCTTATGCGGATGAAGACGATGATCGAGACGGGCGTTGCTCCGCGCGATTCGGCTCAGCCTTCCGCGCGCGAAGCATCTACTCGCAATCCGTGAGCGGGCCAGGCGGCGGTAGAGGAGAATTAAACAGAGAGGACACAGAGGAGCGCAGAGGAAAATAACAGTATTATCCTCTGTGACCCTCCGTGTCCTCTGTGTTTGAATACGGTCTCCCTATCTTTCGCGTTTCGATTCAGGCTGCTAAGTCGCCTCTCGCTGGCTCATCAATCGAGCGGGTATCTTGCCTGGGCCTCGGTTAGCTCTTTTTCGTTTGTGAGATCGATCCGCAGCGGAGTAAGCGAGACCCATCCGCGCTCTACGGCCCATCGGTCGGTCTCTTCTTCGGTCACCTCTATAGGGATCACGGTGAACCAGTAGTGTTTTCTCCCCATCGGGTCCTGGCCGGGAACGACCTTGCCGTCATAGTGTCTCACGGACTGGCGAGTCCATTTGAGCCCTTTAGGCTGTTCCGGAAGGTTCACGTTTACGAGCTTCAGGTCCGGATAATCGAGAAGGACCTCAAGCGTCCTTGCGACGTAGGGTTTTAGCTTCTCGAAGTCCGGCTCGTCTTTCGTGATGGGCGTGCTAAGCGCCACGCCGCGAAGCCCGAGCAAAGCGGCCTGCTTTGCCGCCGCAAGCGTACCGGAATGCCATATAGAGTTCCCCAGGTTCGTCCCGAGATTGATCCCTGAAAGGACTATGTCGACCTTCTCCCAGTGGTACGCGCCCAGGGCCACGCAGTCGGCAGGAGTGCCGTTGACCCTGTAGGCTTCGAAATCTTTTATGGGCGTGCGCCGGTAAGAGAGCGGGCGAGATGCTGTGATGGCGTGCCCCATCGAAGACTGCTCGACATCGGGCGCCACTATGCGAACATCCCCGAACTCGGATGCGACTTCGGCAAGCGCGCAAAGGCCAGGACTGTAAATCCCATCGTCATTAGAAATCAGTATCCTCATAACCAGGACCCCATATGCTCGTGTATGTCTGAGCTAAGATTGAGCCGCAGATTCGATTTCGCCGAGACCGAGTATCCGGCTGATAGTGTGCACGCATATATGCGCCCAGTCAGGCCGGCTGTTTATATCGTAGCTCAGCTCGGTGATCGCCCTGTTCAGCTCGAAGATATTCAGGAGGCGCTGCCGGTCCGCCCTCTTTTCGGGTAACAGCCGGGAGCTGTCGGTCAGGCTGTAATACCCTTCGAGGAACGCAGCCCGCATAGCCGACTCCCAGTGATTGGCATGCAGCCTTTGCGGTCGCCATTCTTCCGAGTCGGGCCGCGCCCGCTCGACGGCGACCGATAGCGCGACATAGTTGAAAGACCTCATCATGATGGCCACGTCCCTGAGCGGGCTCATCTTGCGCCTTCTCTCTTCGAGCGGACGGCTCGGCTCCCCCTCGAAATCGAGGATGAACCACTCCTGGCCTGCGCGCAATATCTGGCCCAGGTGGTAATCGCCGTGTATGCGCATCTTCATGCCAGGATCGAGGACCGGCTCAAGCGATTTGAAGGCCGCCGCTATCTCTTTCCAGAGATGTTGGAGCATGCTGTCGCCTTCGTCAAAACATGGTTCTAGCTGCTCCAATCGCTCGTTTATCGACGACCGCCACTCAGAGACATCCTCTTCCGTGATAGGCTCCGGAGCGAATTCCGGGTCCTGTTCGTCCGAGGCCAGCGCCAGGTGAAGCTCGCCCAGAAGCTCGCCGAGCTGTTTTGAGGAAGGCGCAAACGCATCGATGCCCTCAAGCGAAGGGTTA
>DASTET010001041.1:0-4481 GCA_035709445.1 Blastocatellia bacterium
CGGTCGCGCCATACCTGGGCACAACCCCCGCGCTTGTCGTCTGTGGGTTGCTCATTATCATTGCCTTTTACGTGATGGCGCCGATCACGGCATCAAACCCGCTCCCTACTGCGGGGGCCATCCCGCTTGCGTTTGCCGAGATACTCATAGGATTCTTCGTCACGCTGATCCGACGCAGGGCGCTCACGCAGATACTCGGATTTCTGATGCTAGAGAACGGCATCTTCCTCCTGGCGCTGCTCACGACCTACGGCGTGCCGTTCATCGTCGAGGTCGGCGTCTTTCTGGACCTGCTCGTCGCGGTGTTGATCATGGAAATCTTCATTTACCGCATCAAAGAGAATTTCGATTCCATCGAAGTTGGGCAACTCGGGAGGCTTAAAGGATGACAATAGTTGCCCTGCTGCTTATCCCTCTGCTTGCCGCAGCATTCATCGCCATCACCCGCCGGGCAATATCGGAATTCATCCACGCGGTTGCCGCACTCGGCTCTCTTGCGATAGGGTTGATGGTCGCTGTCCCGGTGTGGAGCGAGCGCAACCCGTCCATTGCTGCTGTAGGAGTTGCGGGAGTCGAACTGCCGCTAAGAGTAGACGCCCTTTCGGCGCTGATGATCGTCCTCATCACAACGCTCGGAGCAATCGCCGCGCTCTACTCGCTCGGTTATATCCGGGCCGAACTCGAAGCTGAACACGCCAGCCGCGCTCGCACTTTTTTCGCCCTCTTTCATGTCTTCATCTTTACCATGCTGCTTGCGGTGACGACAGATAACCTCGGTGTGATGTGGGTCGCTATCGAAGGGACGACGCTGGCGACCGTCTTTCTGGTGAATCTTCATAACAACAACACGTCGCTTGAGGCGGCGTACAAATACCTCATCATTTCTTCGGTAGGCATCGCTCTGGCATTCATCGGGACGGTGCTGATGTACTACGCCGGGGCCGCGCGCGCGGGCGAGATAGCGGTGAACTGGACATCCCTCTATGCGGCCGCATCTTCGCTCGACCCACAGGTGGTGCGCCTCGCCTTCGTCTTCGTGCTCGTCGGCTACGGAACTAAAGCAGGGCTTGCGCCGATGCACACATGGCTGCCGGACGCTCACAGCGAAGCGCCCGCGCCGATCAGCGCATTGATGTCGGGTGTTCTCTTGAATGTTGGTTTGTATGCGCTACTGCGCTTTAAAGCAGTCACCGACATCACTTTGGGACCAGATTTTTCGGCGCGGTCTCTTTTGGGGCTGGGGCTGCTGTCGATCGGGGTCGCGGCGGCCTTTCTGCTCGCGCAGCGCAATTACAAACGCATGCTCGCCTATTCGAGCGTAGAGCACATGGGAATTATATGCCTGGGCCTCGGCTTTGGCGGGTACTGGGGCGTGCTGGGCGCGCTGCTGCACATCGTCAATCACGCGCTGTCGAAGTCATTGCTCTTTATGCTCTCAGGCAACGTCCTGCTGAAATATAAAACGACGGATATTCGCAGGGTGCGAGGTCTGCTGCGCGCATCGCCCGCAGCTGGCGGCGCCTTTCTTGCGGGCACGCTGGCGCTGACGGGGTTGCCTCCGTTTGGCCCCTTCATCAGCGAGTTCATCATCTTTCGGGCGGGATTTGACAGCGGGCCTCGCTGGGTAGCCGCGGCGGGCGTGGCGCTGCTCGTGGTGGTCTTCGCAGGGATGCTCGCGAGCATTAATCAAATGCTTTACGGCGAGGCCCCCGAGAAGGTCGGGCGCGGCGACATGATTAAATGGTCGCTTGCACCGCTCGCGGTAAATCTTAGTATCCTGTTAATACTCGGGCTCACGCTGCCGCGTCCATTTGTTTTGGCCCTGGAGCAGGTGCTTAAAATCCTTGGGGTTTAATATGATCGATCTGAATCTTGTCGCGCATCAGCTTCGCGCAACTAATCTGGGCTTAAATAATATCGAGGTCCGCGCCCCGCGAGAGGTGCGCGTCCAGATCCAAAGAGAAGCCATCCCCCAGGTGGCCGATTACCTCCGGGACCGCTTTGGCGCACGGCCTGAACTTATACTTGCGGAAGATACCCGCGCTGCGCGCGGCGCGTTCACCCTGCGCTATATCTTCGAGTTGACCGGTGGCGATGTTTTTGTGATCGTATCGGCAACGGTTCCCGCGAGCGATAGGACGTATCCTTCGCTCGCGACCAGATGGTATCTTGCGAGCCGCTTCGAGCGTGAGATCTTCGACCTGTTCGGACTGTTACCGGCAGATCATCCCGACTTGCGGCGTCTCACAAAGCACCAGTTCTGGCCCGCCGACTACCACCCGCTACTTAAAGACTCTATAGTGCGCAGCGGGTTCACAGACGATGGAACTCCGTACCCGTTTCGCAAGGTGGAGGGCGAGGGCATTTTCGAGATCACTGTTGGACCTGTGCATGCGGGCATCATTGAGCCTGGCCACTTCCGCTTCAGTGTCGAAGGAGAGACTATCGTCAACCTTGAATCGCGGCTCTACTTTGTCCATAAGGGTATTGAAAAGCTATTTGAGACTATGCCCTTCACACGCGGGGTGGAACTCGCGGAGCGCATCTCAGGCGATTCGAGCGTCGCCCACGCAGTGTGCTTCTGCCAGGCCGTCGAATCACTCGCCGGAGTAGTGGTTCCCCCACGCGCAGATTACCTGCGGGTTGTGCTACTGGAGCTTGAGCGGATTTACAACCACATCGCAGACGTGGGAGCGATCTCGACTGATACCGGCTTTGCCGTGGCCAATGCCCATGCGATGCGTTTGCGCGAAGTCCTTCTGCGATTGAACGACCAGCTCGTTGGCCACCGGCTCCTGCGTGGAGCGGTTCTGCCAGGCGGCATAAGGACGGATTTGACCAAACACCAGCTCGCAGACCTGCGCTCAACCCTGGCATGCATCATTGCAGATTTCGATGAGGTCGTGGAGATAGCGCTCGAAAACAACCTGCTTGTGGACCGCCTGCACGGGACCGGGCTGTTGACGACTCGAACGGCGCGAGATATTCAGGTGGCCGGACTGGTCGCTCGCGCAAGCGGCATAGACGCCGACGCGAGGCGGGATCACGCTACCGGCGCGTACTCGAACCTAGAGATCCGCGTACCCGTCTTTAGCACAGGTGACGTGTGGGCGCGTTTTATGGTGCGAGTGGAGGAAGTGCATGAGGCCTTCAACCTGATATCGCGCGCACTTGACGACATGCCGGAGGGAAAGGTCCTTGAGTCGATTGAAGTTCTGCCCGAAGGCGAGAGCGCTTTCGGGCTGATTGAAGGGTGGCGCGGCCCGGTGTGGCACTGGGTCGTAGCAGGCAGCAATAATATGCTCGAACGGGTGAAGGTAAAAGATCCGTCGTTTGCCAACTGGCCTGCACTCAACTATGCAATCCTGAAAAACATTGTGCCTGATTTTCCATTGGTTAATAAGAGCTTTAATCTTTCCTATGCAGGCAATGATTTATAAGAGCGCGGTCTGGTGCTCAGGATTGGCGCGAATACTGTGATCCTCCTCCCGGTCAATAAAGCCTCCCTTCATCCGCTGCCGAACGCAAAGCCGGAGCCGATGGCCGTTGAGGCCACTCCCCTTGACATTCTAGTGATGTATAGCTATCCTCCCCTAGACATTCTAGGGAGAAGACAATGTCCAGGCTAGAACTGCTTCAGGGCACTCTCGACATGCTGGTCCTCAAAGCCCTCTCAAGAGGGCCGATGCATGGCTACGAGATCGCCCGATGGATACAACAAACCTCGGAGGACGCCCTCCAGGTTGAGGAGGGCTCGCTCTACCCGGCACTGTACCGTATGGAGCGAAAGGGGTGGATCAGGTCCGAGTGGGGGCTGTCGGAGAAAAACCGCAAGGCCCGCTATTATAAGGCCACAAAAGCGGGACGCAGACATCTCGAGAGCGAAGCGCACATCTGGGGCCGCCTCACCGAAGCCATTGCCAAAATTATGCAGACAGCATGATGAGAAGACAGCTTATGCGTCACCTGAAAGAATTCTTCCTGCGCCTGCTGGCCTTGTTCCAGATGAAAAAGATTGACCGGGAGATGGATGAGGAGATGCGCTTTCACATTGAAATGCGCACTCGGGAGAATGTCGAGACGGGTATGACGGAGCAAGAGGCAAGGCGAGACGCGCTTCGTCGTTTCGGCAATCTCACTCACATCAAGGAACTGAGCCGTGATATCCGGGGAGGCGGTATGATGGAGATCCTGCTTCAAGACTCGCGTTATGGCGCTCGAATGCTTCTCAGAAATCCTATCTTTACTGCCATGTCTATTACTACTCTGGCCCTGGGCATCGGGGCAAATACAGTGGTGTTCAGCGTGGTCAATGCCGTCCTGTTGCGTCCGCTTCCGTTTAAGGAGCCTGACCGGCTCGTGATGCTCTGGGAGGTAAATCAACAACAGGAGAAAGAGCAGCAAGTCTCTGCCCTCGCCAATTTTATAGATTGGCGAGCACAGAATCAGGTATTTGAGGATATGGCCGCATACTTTGAATG